>NZ_JAMQHY010000012.1:2829-80482 GCF_023845705.1 Clostridium sp. ZBS15 | reverse complement strand
AAGGGCGCATGGCTAAAAAAATCCACGGCTCCAAAGTCGCCTTAGCGATTTTGTTCTTTTTACAACAAAATGGGCCGTTGCAAAACTAAATTTCAAGTAAGTTTTGCAACAGCCACAATTTTTATTATTTTATCTAATTTATGTTCTCTTATTATTTTGCAGTTTCTTTAGTTGATGGAAGTATAACTTCTACTTCTGAGTGTGGACGTGGGATAACGTGAACTGACACTAATTCTCCAACACGTTGTGCAGCAGCAGCTCCTGCGTCAGTAGCAGCTTTTACAGCTCCTACGTCGCCTCTTACCATAACTGTTACAAGACCACCACCAATATATTCTTTACCTATTAAATAAACATTTGCAGCTTTCACCATAGCGTCTGCAGCCTCAATTGAACCAACTAATCCTTTTGTTTCTATCATTCCTAATGCATCAAATTTCATTTTAAATTCCTCCTAATTTCTTCATTATTATTTTGTTATTTTTATATTTTAATTTTTTATTTCACAATTTTAATTTTTGACTTTGAATTAACAATCATTGCATTTGCTTCATCTATATCAATATGGCATTCAAGTGCGCAATCATCATTTGCTCTAATTGCTACATTATTGTAAATGCCACCTCTCAAACCATCAAATTGTATTGAAACTATCTGTCCATCTTCAACATCAAAATGCTTAGCATCTTGTGGTGTCATATGAATATGCCTTTGTGCAACAATCAGTCCTTCTTGAAGTTGTACTGAACCTTTTGGACCAATTAAAGTAATTCCAGGCGTTCCACATAAATTCCCAGATAACCTTGTATGTGGTGCAACACCAAGACTAAAACAATCTCCAGCTAATACTTCAACCTGTGTTTTACTTCTTATAGGTCCAAGTATTCTAACTTTTTCAATGGCACCCTTTGGACCGCAAATTGTTAAAGTCTCCTTGCAGGCATACTGACCTGGCTGTGATAAATCTTTAATCTTTGTCATTTTATAACCTTCACCAAACAAAATATCTAAATCTTTTTTTGAAAGATGTATATGTCTATTTGAAATACCTACTGGAATTTCCCATGAATCTTTTTTCGCTTCTCCATTAGCTAAATTAGCTTGTAAAGTTTCCAGCAGAAGTTTCAACATAGCTTCACATTCATCCATCTATGCTTCCCCCTTCATCACCTTAACTAACTTATTAATCATATCCAAAAGTTCTTCATTGTTAGCATTTTTAATATCATCAGTATTGATACACTTTGATGCAGCTGCATACTGATCAGGGCTCAAGCTTCCACATTGATTTTGTGTATGGTGACAATTATTTTCTGTTTTAATGTGATTAAAAGTTGGATCGTTAGAAGCTAATGTTGCACAATCCTTTAAACCATAAGCAACTCTCTTAATGTTAATCAAGTGCATTGGGGTAACATTTTCAGAAACTGAACTACCGCCCCAAGTACCACAACCTAGTGTAAATGATGGTATAAGTCCTGTACTTGCACCTGTTCCACCTTGGCTACCACCAGTATTAACTAAAATACGTGATGCTGGCTTTCTAGCAAATTTCATTACTATATCTCTATCTTCAGTATGAATACTCATTGTATGGCCTATTCCATTTTGAAGTAATTCAATACTTAATTCACATGCTTCATGCCAATCCTTTACTGTATAGAATGCAAGTACTGTTGTAAGTTTTTCAAAAGATAATGGATAACCTTCACCAACACCCTTTTGTTCTCCTATAAGTACCTTTGTATCTTGTGGAATAGAAATTCCTGCTGAACTCGCTATAACTTGTGGAGATCTACCTACAAATTTAGCATTCATGCTATGCCCATTCTTAAACAACAGATTACAAACTTTATCTGTTTCTTCTGCTGTCATGAAATATCCGCCTTGTTTCTTTAATTCTGCAACTACTTCATCATGATTACATTCTTCACATATAATAGATTGTTCTGATGCACAGATTGTACCATTATCAAATGTTTTACTTGCAATAATATTTCTTATAGCTTTTTCAACATTTGCACTTCTTTCTATATATGCTGGAGAGTTTCCTGCCCCTACTCCAAGTGCTGGTTTTCCTGAACTATAAGCAGCTTTTACCATTCCTGGACCGCCTGTTGCTATTATTATAGCAACTTCTTTACTCTTCATTAATTCATTTGTAGCTCCAATTGTTGGAGTAGAAACACAACCAATAATATTTTCTGGAGCTCCAGCTTCTATAGCTGCCTCATTCATCAATTTAGCTGCTTTTATTGTACATTGTGCTGCTGATGGATGTGGTGAAAATACTATTGAGTTACGAGATTTTATAGCAATCATTGCTTTAAAAATAGCTGTAGATGTTGGATTTGTTGAAGGTACTATTCCCATTACTAATCCAACTGGTTCAGCAAGTTCTATTAACTTATTAGCCTCATCTTCTTTAATAACACCAATAGTTTTCATATCTTTAATTGAATCATATAATATAGTAGATGCCATATGATTCTTATAAGTTTTATCTTCAACCTTACCAAAACCAGTTTCTTCTACTGCCATTTGTGCTAAGCAAACAGCATTTTCTTCTGCAACCTTAACCATGTTGCATAAAATTTTATCAATTTGTTCTTCAGTATAATCAGCAATTTTTTCTGCCGCAACTTTTCCTAAGCGAGCAAGGTTTCTTGCTTCTTGTATTGAACACAAATCTCTATCAAAATTCTCCATATCAAATTACTCCTTTTTAACGTATTTGTGTATTAAAGTTACTCATAATATGCTCTAAATTTTGTTATTAATAGCTTTTTACTTGCTTTAGAAATTTTTCCTTCTGTAACTTTAAAATCTTTGTATTGACGAGCTAATTCTCTAAGTTTTGCTACTTTAACATTAGATAGTATCTTAAGAGTTTTTTCTATTCCACTTTCATTTACTAAATTATCTACAGTAGCTTTTTGTAAATTGTTTAAATCAATTTTTGAATCATTAGAATGTTCCTCTTTTAACTTCTTAGGTAATGAATGATCTATTGTTAAATTTATTTTTTCAGACTTAGTATCTATACAGTCAATATTTTCATCTTTTTCTAAATTCGTTTCCTCAGAATCATTGATTATACAATCAATGGTTTCTATTGTTTCTTCTTTTTTAGAAATTTCATTCTTAATAACCTCAACTTCAACAACCTCATTTAGGTTTTCACAAATCTCATTTTCAGATTTAGATGAAACTTCTAACTTTTTTAAAGAACTTTTTATTCCAATTATATTATCTAATTCATCATGAGGACGAGGTATCACATGTTCTGAAATCAACAATTTACTATCTAGTTTTTTTACAGCTGCAACGCCAGCCTCTACAGCTGCTTTTACTGCGCCTACATCTCCAGTTACTGCGATTGAAACAAGGCCTCCACCTACATAAGTTTTCTCCAAAATGCTAACATCTGCTGACTTAAGCATTGTGTCTGCACCTTCAATAGCTGCCAGTAATCCTCTTGTTTCTATTAACCCAAGTGCTTGCATAGTTTATCCTCCCTAAAGTTTGCTATAAGAGATCTGCCCAATTGGCAGGATATGTTGAATAAAATACCCTTGCCTTATCAGGTGAACCCCAAACTACCTTAGAACCTGATGGTACAAATAATACATCTCCTGGATATGCAGTAAATGTCTTACCATTGATTTCAATTGTTAAGGTACCTTCAATAACATAATCAATTTCTTCATAAGTTAGCTCCCAATCAAATTTTGAATTTTCAATTACTAAAAATCCAGCACTCATTTTAGATTCATTTTTACTAACTAATTCTTGATAATAAGCTTTTGCATTTGGATTTCCTGTATCAAATACATCCATTTTAACTGTATTGCCTCTAACAACTTTCAATCCACCAGAATCACATTCTGAAACATATGGCATATTTTTATCTTTTTTTAAGCAATTAAGCATTTCCTGCAAGAGACCCTTTTCCATCATAGATTTAAAGAAGCTTAGAAGCATTTCACTGTCCATTCCATCGCCACAAACTTTTGGAATTTCAGAATGTTGTACTTCACACTTAGGCGCTTCTGTAGAAAATACTATACCATTAGCTTTTGCTAAATCCTTAGCTGACGGTGTTATAATCACATTATCATCAACATAGAATTTAGTTTCACCTTGTTTTATCAAGGCTTCAATATCTTTTATACAAATCAATTTTTTCATATCCTCACATCCTTTCATTAATATACTTTTAGATAGTTATTAAATCTAAAACTTATTTAAAGTAAAGACTGTAATAATCTATCAGATGGAGATGGTATAACCTCAGCATTAACTAATAAACCTTTTTCTTCTGCAATAGACTTTCCTGCATCAATACCAGCTTCAACTGCAGCTACATCACCGGTAAAAGTAAAGAATGATTTTCCTCCTAATCCAGTTCCAAGTCTTAGATCTAATGGTTCTAAATTAGCAGCCTTTAAAATAGCATCAGCAGCTATAACCATGGTTGCTAAAGAGAAAGACTCCATAATTCCTAATGCCTGTATACTATCAGGCATTGTTGCACCAGTAATTGCTGGAAAAACTAAAGGATTAACATTAGGTATAATAATTGAATCTACCCAAAATTCTCCTGCTATTTTTTCCCCTACACTTACTGATTCTTTAACAGCTGCAACATCACCATTAACTATAGCTATATATTTTCCAGGACAAACAGAATTAGCTGTAACTATTTCAACATCAGAAGTCTTTAACATTTGATCTGTTGCATAAATACCACGTGAAATACTTATAAATTCAACCATTCCTATTGCATTGGCCATATTAATCCCTCCTTATGGCTACAAAACCATCTTCATTTTTAATTACAGTTCCTGAAATACTTGCATGAATTGGAGCACCTAAACTACCTTCTGGAATTTTACCAATTACTTCACCATTCTCAACATGTTGTCCTAGATGTACACAGGCAATTGAAGGTGCACCTACATGTTGTTGCATTGCAATATATACAATTTCAGAATCTACTAAACCATCTATCATAGGAGCTGGTTTATCAAAATCTCGTAACCCTAATCTTGCTATAAGTCTCTTACTTGGTACTAAGCGATACTCTCTAGCTTGTCTTGCCTCAAACTTATCTTCAACTGGCTTGTATCTAATATTTTGTTCTGCCAGCTTTTGTTTAAAATATAGATTTGATGATTTAGGATATAATCCTGCTGGACATGAAAATAGCTCACATAAATTACACTGACAACATAGTTGTGCAATTTTTTGTCCTTCAATATTATCCAAGTTGTAAGACATAGCTCTCATCATCTTGTGTGGTTGTGTATTATGTCCAAGTAGAAAACGTGGACACATATCTGTACACATACGACATTGCTCACAAGAAGATTTATTTATCTTTTTTGCTTGATCCATGGTAACAGATTTTTTACGAATCAGCGGATGATCATTTTTTAATATTACAAATCCCTTATTTTTCTTTGTAACATACCCGTCTAGATTTTTCATAACTGGGCCCATCATAGGTCCACCATCAATGACTGAATACTTATCAAAATTTTCAATTCCACTAAGTTTTAACACATCTATAATAGGAATTCCTACTGGAACTTTTACAGTTTTTCTATTTGGTATATCCCCTGCAATGGTAATGTATTTTTCAGTAACTGATTTTCCCATAGAAGCATTATAAATGTTTAATGCTGTTTCACTGTTTACTACTACACATCCAACTTGAATTGGTATACCAGCTTCTGGTACAACTCTTCCTGTTAATTCATAAACAAGAACTTGTTCATCTCCTGCAGGATAAATATCTGGAAGCTCTTTTACTTCTATTAAATCTCCTACATGTAATTCATTAATTCTATTTCTTAAAATAGATATTACTTCTTTATGCTTTCCTTTGATTCCTATAATACCTTTATTAGCGTTAACTATACTTCTTGCAGTTTCAAACCCTTTTATAACTTCATCCGGAAATAATTCCATTAACTGTTGATCAACTCTTAAAAGGGGTTCACATTCAGCTCCATTAAGAAGTATATATTCAGCTTTTGATGCAAGTTTCGCATGTGTGGGAAATCCTGCTCCACCAGCACCTATAACACCAGCATCTTTTACCATATCTAAAAGACTCATCTTAATACCTCCTGAATCTATACAAAATTGCAATCTTCATCTATTATTCCAACAACAACAGCATCTACCGGAATATCATCGCTTCCTAACATTCTTCGTGCTGAAGCTCCTGTACAAATAATGACTCTATCACCTATTCCTGCACTAATGATATCCACTACTACTAGCCTTCTACCTTGTCTGCTTCCGCCAATTTCTTCAGCTAACATAAACTTAAAACCATTAAGTAATTCTGTCTTTCTGGTTGCCCATACATTATCAATTAATTTTGCTATTATCATAAACTCTTGCCTTCTTCCATCTTAAGTTTAATTTCTTTAACTGCAGATTCAACTGATGCTGTATCTCCAAAAATTCCAATTAATATCATGTGTTGAGGACAATTTCCTCTAATATCTTCAACTGTAACTCCAACAGCTTTTTCTGCAATATCAGCTGCAAAAATCATATCAATCATTCTACCTTGTACAAGACCTACTGAATCAATATTATTTAAATCTGTTTTGCAATTCGCCCCCATACGCCGTCTAAGAATATCTATTGTACTCTCAGAAGGTGATTTTATAATTCTAAAATCCACCTTTTAACACTCTCCTTATTCAATAATTTCTTTTGTACAGCTAAGAGCGATCCCTAATGGAGTAACGAACATAGGATTATGTGGTTTATGAGTATATATTCCTGTTTGTTTTTCTATAATTTTTTCTATACCTTCTAAGCAACATGTACCACCTACTAAAGATATTTCCTTAACATCATGACCATCTATATGCTTATTTATAATTGCAGCAACTTTTTCAACTACAGGCTTTAATATAGGCAATAATTCTTTATGCTTTTCACTGTCTCTTTTGTATTTATCAGCGTCTCCAAAAGACATACCATATGCTCCTGAAATAACCAATGAAAAATGAGTTCCACCTGTAGGTTCATCAGCAACATATACAACTTTTCCATTTTTCAAAATAGAAATACCTGTTGTTCCACCACCAATATCTACAACTGCACCATTTTCTATTTTAAGTACTGCATTTGCAGCTGTAGGTTCATCTAATAGACTTGTTAATTCAAATCCAGCAGCTTGTACTACATTCTTAATTGCCCCTGAATCCAAAGCATCTGTTCCTGGTGGAATTGCTGCTGCTGCATAAAGTAACTCTGCATTTAATTTTTCTTCAAGTTCCTGTTTCAGTTCTCTAACAATTCTTACTGCTCCAATATAATCAACAATCATACCGTCACGGACTACATCGGCATATCTGTATACACCTGCAACTGGTTTATAATTTTCATCTAAAACTGCTAATACTATGCAGGCAGTTCCAAGATCAACGCCTGTGTAATATGTAGATGTTTCACTTATAATGGTTTTGTTTATAACTTCTTCAAAATCATGAACAAGATTATCACAGTATTCAAAATTTATGCTTTTCTCTGACATTTTCCGCCTCCAATAGTTAGACAAATCATTTGAGATAATGAATTAATAATTGAATTAATATTTTTTATAATTTGATTTCCTACGTTATCATTGTCTCCATATATTTCAAACACAATTGGTTCTATTTCACGAATAGCACAACGTAGTGCATTTAACTTTAAAATTTCGTTGCTTTTTTCAAGTTGCATATGAAATTCTGTTATTTCACAACAATCATCAATATCATCACAAAAATTCTCTGAATTTATTCCAGTACATTCTTTATGGCAAGGTTGTTCAATTGTACTTTTTCCTTCTATAAAATTTCTAATGTTTGAAATTCTTTTTTCTAAATTAATAATACTTTGTGCTAAAATAATATCTTCCTTTATAATTTCACTACTAGTAACAAGGAATAATGCCTCTATAGATTTTAGTTTAAAGCAAATCTTCTTATTAAAATTTTTATTTTCCTTTGGCAATGCTTCTGATTGCTTTACTATAGGAATTTTATTATTTTTGCAAGAAGCATCATCCCACATCTTTATACCTTTATCTGACAGATATTGTCTTGCTCCAGGCGTAAGACGCTCTTCTTGATTTAATTCGTAAACACTAAAAGGTTCCTTCTTATATAAGGCTCGCAAATACTCTTCAGTAATAAATTTCATCATTGCCCCCCTTTACTTTTACCTTTTTCAAATAAATATTTTTTTAAATCATCAATACCCGTTTCATTTGGAAAACTAACATGAAAATATGGTTCTAAGACTCCTATCATTTTTAGCTGCCTTAAACATAACTTTTCATTTTCAGGCATCAAGTCGCTTTTTGTTATTACACCAATTACAGGACATCTAAATGATTTAGCAAAGCCATGAGAATATACTTCTGTGCATCTAGATTGATCTACTAAAATCAAAATATGAGATGCATCCTGAGAAGTTGCAATTATGTGTTTATACATCCAAGCATTTTCTATATAGGAACCAGGGACATCTATAGTATTTTCACCATAAATAATTTCCTGTGTTCTTCTTACTTTTCCATCACAATTATTTAATGCATTAACCAATGTAGTTTTGCCGCAACATGAAGGACCTATTACCATTATTCTCTTCTTTCTCATGTTCTTGTAATGGGAGCCTGAGTAAATCCAAGCAAGTTTTTCAATGTATCATTTACTGCATTTAGTGCTGTCTCAACACTTTCTACATCACCATTTATAACTACTGATCCTGTAAAACGATCTAAAAATCCAATTTCAACATCTGAAGCCTTTGTTGCAATATCAGCTGCAATAATAGCTGTTTCAAAGGGAGTCAAAGTTAAAATCCCTATAGCTCCCTTTTCATCAATTCCTAGACGTTCATATATATCCGGCATTGGTGATGCAATAACATGAGCTATTGTAATTTGCTTTCCAGGTACTGACTCTTGTATAACACGCTCAATATTTCTTTCAAGAAATTCTCCCATAACTCTTACCTTCCATTTTATTATCTATTTAAAAATTCTTTAGTGACGAATCACTTTAACTGTTAAATCATATTTTTTAATCCAGCTTTCAATTTTATCTAAATCTTCATTATTTAAGCTTGGATCTCCTTCAATAGGATATTCAATTCCTAGTTGATTATATTTATTTACCCCCATCTTATGATAAGGAAGCAAATCAATGCCTTTGAAGTTCTTATAATCCTTAAACTGAATTAAAAATTTCATAACATTTTCAATATCTTCATTACTATCATTTACTCCCTTTAATAAAGGCATTCGAATCTTAACATTATATTTACGACGAATAAGTTCTTTTAAATTCTCTAAGATTTGTTCATTTCTCACTCCAGTTAATTGGAAGTGTCTGTCAGAATCAATATGCTTTATATCAAATAGGAACAAATCTGTGAACTCAGCAACCTTTAGCACTGATTCTAGCTTTGCATAACCGCAAGTTTCAATTGCAGTGTTTATTCCCTCTTGTTTACATGCCATAAGCAGGTTGCAAGCAGCTTCTGGTTGCATTAAAACTTCACCACCACCTAATGTAACACCACCACCGGAAATATCATAAAATGCTCTATCTTCTTCTATAATCTCTAAAAGTTCAGAAATAGTTTTTACCTGTCCTACTATAGATAATGAAGATTCAAGACAAGCATCAACACATTTCCCACATCCAAGGCAATCAATATTACGATTCACTTCGTGTTTTAGACTTTCCTTTGAAATAGTATGTATTCCTACTGGACAAGCATCAACACAAGCACCACAATTAACACATGAATTATTTTTAAACATTACCCTATATTTTTTTATCATTCCTTCAGGATTAGCACACCATTTACAACGTAAAGGGCATCCTTGGAAAAATATAAGAGTTCTTATTCCTGGTCCATCATACATATTGTATTTTTGTATATTAAAAATTGTTGCTTTTCGTTCAATCATTCCTAAATTCATATTCCCCATAGTATTCAATCTCCAGTTTTATTTATCTTGATTTTAAATAATATTTTAAATTTTCCTTGCACACTAACATGATTTAATTCATGTTAGTGACAAGTTTTATTAAAAATTAATTTAATGTCAAAATATACTTCTTTACTATCTGTAATTTGTAAAACAATTTACAGAATTTTAAAAGTGTGTAAGCATAGTTCTACTAATAATTTCATCTTGAACATCTTTGCATAATTCAACGAAGAATGCACTATATCCAGCAACACGTACAATTAAATCACGATATTGTTCTGGATGTTTTTGTGCTTCAATTAATGTATCATTATCTAGATAGTTAAACTGAACTTCACCAAGACCAAGAACACATGCACTACGCAATAAAGTAATAATGCCATCTTCTCCTTCTTTGGTATCCAATAATCCAGATATAAGCTTAAAGTTATGAACCATACCTATATTCATACTGTCACAAGACATTTTAGAAACTGATTTTATAATTGCAGTAGGGCCCTTATAGTCAGATCCTTGTGATGGACTTATACCATCAGATAACGGCATCCATGCTCTACGTCCGTTTGCTGTTGCTCCAGTTAACTGACCAAATGGAGTGTTATTAGATATTGATAAAGTACCATGACTAAGTACTGAGTATAATGTCTTGAATTTACGATGTTCTAGTTCTGTAAAATTGATTAAATCAGCAGCAATATAATCTGCATAGTCATCATCATTACCATACTTAGGTGCCTCTAAACAATCTTTTCTAAGCTTTTCATATCCAACAAAATCAGCTTTTAATGCTTCATTTAATTCTTGCAATGTATATTTCTTTTCTTCAAATACTAACTTTTTAATAGCTGCCATAGAATCTGTATAAGTTGCAAGTCCACTCCATATTACTCCTGGTCCAAAGTTATACATAGCTCCGCCAGCTTCAACACCTCTACCATTATCCATACAACCTTCATACATAATAGACATAAGAGGTTTTGGTGCAAGTTCTTTATGAACACGTTGTGAAATTACTGTAGCAACACTTGTCCACTTAGTAATGTATTTTATTTGCTCTTTAACAGCACTTTCAAATTCCTCATAATTTTTAAAACTATTTATATCTCCCATATTAGGGCAAACTTGTTTTTCATACCAAAGAGGAATACCATTGTTAAGTACAAGTTCTATACATATAGGCCATTGAGTATATGCTGTAGATGTCCATTGATATAATCTTCCTGATTTTTGAGGTTCAACACATCCCATTAAGCAGTAATCTCTTGCATCCTCTATAGAAACACCTTTAGCAAGCATCATTTTTATATGCACATCATCAAAGTGACAAGCTGGGAATCCCATACCTGCACGAATTACATCCACAATTTTCTTAAGGTACTTTTGTGGTGATTGGTTATGAATACGACAAGCTAGTGATGGTTGATAAATTTTAACATGACGAACTGCATCCATAAGCAGATAAGTCAATTCATTTGTAGCATCTCGTCCTTGTCTATCAACACCACCAACACACATATTGACAAATGGTTGATAACCTGCGAAGAATTTAGAACCACCTTCACTTGTAATCCACATCATTTCAGACATTTTAATAAGCATACATCCTGATAATTCAAATGCCTCAAAATCATTCATACGACCACTTTCAATATCATTTTTATAATATTCATACATGTATTGGTCAACACGTCCTATAGACATACCTGTTTGATTTTCTTCAACTACTAGTAAAGATTCAATAGTCCAAACAGCTTGAATCGCTTCCCAGAATGTACTTGGTTTATGTGCTGGTACTCTTGCATTAATTTCAGATATTTTTTGTAATTCTGCTTTACGCTTAGGATTTGTTTCTTTTTCAGCTAATTCAGCAGCATATTTAGATAAACGCTTAGCATAAATCATAACACCTTCAGTAGTATCAATAATTGCTTTATAGAAATAGATTTTTTCTATATGTTCTGGATTTTCATAATCAAGTTTTTCAAGATGTTCTTTTGCTTCTAATTGAATATCTAGCATACCCTTTTTCATTAGAATTACATCATATCCTGGATTTGAATCTCCTCCACCATTAATAGCATGATATGAACAATCTGAAACAAATGACTCTCCTGAAAGCTCCCATACTCCTGCTTCACGATATTGATTTTCACAATATTCATCAACAGATTTACCTGCCCAATATGGGAACAATTCTTCACGCATAATCTTCTTATCTTCTTCAGAAATATAGAATGGATCTTGCGCTCTTGTACCTATAGTATCTATTTCATCAACCATCCATCTCCATGCAATATCTGGAGAAAAAGCGCCAGCACGAGGTGCACCACAAGGAGCTCCTACAATCAATTCATTATCTTGAATTACTAATGGTGCAGTTTCACAGCAATATTTAAAACATTTAGCACGTAATAAAATCTTAGGCATGCCTGGATTTTCTTTAGCTATTTTAGTAATTGCCCTAGCACGATAAGTAGTTATTGATGGAACTTGTTTCAAATAATTTTCTTTTAATTTTAATAAACGTTGTGTTATTCCATCTGGAATTTTATCGCCTTCAGTACATACTACATGTTCTAAAACAGGTTCTTCTTTTGTGATTTCTTTTGAAACACCCTCAAATATCTTCATTAAACATTCACGTTCTTCAGCAGACATGTTTTGAGTGGCTTCTACAAATTTGTTTGAAAATTCACGAATATCCAATTTTTTACCTCTCATTCTTTAAATATATTTCAGACTTATAGCCTGATTGTTTAGTTTATTTTAAGTCTTTAATAACTTCTTTTAAGATATTTTGTAGAAATTCTACGTTATCTATGTCACATACTTCTGATTTTTTTTCAATGTTATCACATAAACCTTTATCTGATAACACTGAATCAATAATCTCATTTGTTTTACGTACTCCATATCCAACCTTACGAATATATATTAAGTTCATTGGAGAAACGTTATCGGATGTCATTCCATGACCTGCTGATCCACTTCCTAACGTCATTGAAGGAAACAAATTAGTTGTCGCTCCCATACTTCCAAAAGAACCTGGAGTATTTACAAGTACTCTACCAACTGGTTTTTTTAAAGCGAATTGACGAATCACTTCTTCATCTTTTGAATGAATTATTAGTGTATGTCCATGTCTTTCACTAAGTAACAATTCAATACACTTTTCACAAGCATGCATCCAATCATCCTCAATATAGTAAGATAAAACTGGACAAAGCTTTTCTCTAGAATAAGGATTGCCTTTTGACACATATTTTTGTTCAGAAATCAAAACCTTTACATCATTTGATACAATAAATCCTGCTCTTTTAGCTAAGTATTGAGGCGATTTGCCAACCACTTCAAAATCAACACTTCCATCTGTATGATAAAAGATCGATCCAAGCTTTTCAGACTCATTTGCATCCATAAAGTAAGCACCATTTTTTTGTAACTCTTTTTTCACTTCAGATGCAATTGGACTATCTACAACTATTGACTGCTCAGCTGCAGAAACCACACCATTATCAAATGTCTTACTAGCAATAATATCTTTTACAGCTTGTCTTATATCTGCTGTACGTTCTATAAAAGCAGGCCCGTTACCTGTACCACCATAAATTACTGGTTTGCCTGATTTATATGATTCCTTTAACAAACCTGGAACTCCTGTGTTCATTATTAAAGAGGTATCTCTATGATTCATTAATTCAGCGGTTCCACTAGGCGTTACATTATGGAGATATGCAAGGGCTCCTTCTGGCAAACCATATCCTTCAGCAGCTCTAATTAAAATATCAAGAGTTTTATTCATAGTATTTTTTGCTCTTGGATGAGGAGAAAATATAATAGCATTTCCTGATTTAATTGCAATTAATGCTTTATATATTGTAGTAGAGACAGGACTAGTTGATGGACAAAATGCAATGATTACACCCATAGGCACACCTACATCCATAGTCTTATTCTCTTTATCTTGATTAATTATACCTACACATTTCATGTCTTTTAATCTATTAAACAAATACTTGCAAACAAAACGATTTTTTATACATTTATCTTCCCATTTACCATAATCTGTTTCATCACTAGACATCTTAGCAAGTTCTGAAATATGCTTTTTAATTTCCTCTATCATCCGTTCAACGATCTCATCAAGCTTTTCCTGTGAGAATGTTGCTAATTTTCTTTGTGCTTCTCGAGCATTTTCAACAAGAATTCGTGATTCTTGTATGGAGAGTAAATCATTATCAATAGTACTCATTTTCTTCTCTCCTTTTCATTAGAAATATTTTTTTAATTTCAACATATTCTATTCAATATGCATAAGTCTTCACCTTTATGGAAGTAAATTTTCAATCTTATAACGCGTAATAATCTTTTCAAGATCCTGATGTGGGCTTGCAATAACAACTGAGCTATAAACATTACCATTTTCCATATCCTTAACAGCTTTTACGCCAGCTTCTACTGCCGCTTTACAGGCTCCTACATCTCCACGAACCAATACAGAAATGTAACCTGATGCAACGTTTTCATAGCCTATAAGTTCAACATCTGCTGCCTTGCACATAGCATCGGCTGCTTCTAAGACAAAAACTAGACCAAAAGTTTCAATTAATCCTAAAGCTTGATATCTTGCCATCTCTATATCCTCTCTCTTCCTTGTTTTTATGAATCAACATCATGTACAGAAACAATATCTCCAACTTCTCTAATAGGACGTGGCATAACATTTTTTGCTGTTAATTTACCTATAGCAGCAGCGGCTTCAGCACCGGCTTCTACAGCTGATGTAACTGCAGCCACATCACCTTTAATCATTATTGTAACAAGGGTTGATCCTACATTTTCATATGAAATCAACTCCACATTTGCAGCCTTTAACATTTTGTCTGCTGCTTCAATTGCCGGAACCATTCCTATTGTTTCTACAAGACCTAAAGCTTCTTCACCATAATATCTCATTTAGAATTCCTCCTCTCTTTTTATAAACTCTTACATCCTTTTCCATTGATTATACAAATATATAAGTATTACCTATAGGGAATGTTAGAGATATTAAGAAGTACTTATTATTTTAATCCTAGTGATATTTTTATATATTTAATTTACACTACTTAATTATTAGTCTTTAATATATTTATTAATTGTGGCTGCGCCTTCTTCGTGTGCATGATAATAAACCCTTAATTCACTATTCTTGTCCAAATCAAATCTTGTTTCTTCAAGAAGTCCATTAGCTTCAGCTGTCATTAATGCTGTTAATACATCTTTCTTGTTAAGAGCTTTAAAATTGCCATACTCATCTTTTAATGCATCTATAACATCATCAGTGCATGCTTCTTTAACTTTAGTGAAATGTTTTAAAATTGCATAATTAAGTGGTTTCATTACTTAACATCCCCCTTTTTTCTAAATAAATCCATTGGATTCATAGCGATTGTTAAGATTCCAAATATCATTAATATAGCAGAAATCCATGCGATAGGAGGTAATGCCCAACCGTCCATTTTGGCGAATACACCAAGTACTATCCAACAACAGAATGGACCCCAGAATGAATAAGTACCATTACAAGCCATACCAAGAGCAGCACCGCACATACTATTTCCATTGTACCAACACATATAAGAAACAAATGCACAAAGTCCACTTACAGCAAAACAAATCATAGCAGGACCACTTGTAAATGCTTGGCGAACTAAATTACCTGAAAAACCAACACTTCCACCAAAAACAATCCCAAATATAGGCACTAAAATTATTAAGTTTGAAAGACCAGATGTTGCTTGACGTATAGTAATACCAATCTCTGAATCAATCATAGATGTACCATAACCGGCTACGCAGCCTTCAAATCCCCATCCTAAAGCAGCAATAAATGCTATACAAATACCTAAAAACATTCCTTCTGGTGCATCTCCACCAATGCTTGTACTACCAATCATGAAACTAGATAAAACACAAATAGCTATACCAAGCATCATACGTTTATTTAATTCTTGTTTGAATAAAACTCTACCCAAAATAGCTCCAATAGCTGGACAAAGAGCAGTAATAGGAATAACAATTGAACCTGCCATTTGAAGACCAACAACATAAGCTGTACTTGCAATAGGACCACCTATAAGAGCAGCTAAAATCATTACTCCACCTGGCTTAGTTTTAAGACATCTAAAGAAATCTCCAATTTTTCCTCTTGCAGTTGCATAAAGCATAGCCCAAACAGCACTGCATGTATCGTTTACCGCACTACCAAGTGCACCTAATAAATAGGTAATAACAAGTATTGATAAACCTGCTGTGTTTTCTCCATACCAATCTGCCCAAACCCCTCTACTCATACCCAGTGTCAAAAATGATGAATAAAAACCATACATAACACCTGAGAATAAAGCGATGGAAATACCTTTTTTAAGGAAATTAGATGATAACTTCTTTTTAGCAGCAATTGCAGACAAATTATCTACACCTGACATTTCACTCATAAACTAAAACCCCTTTCATTCATAAACATTAAATATATTGTTAAAAATATATTGTTAAATAAAAATTTATACTGACTATATTTGAAGCTAAGTAAACAATAAGATATCTAGTAAAGGTTTACAAGAGCCATTTAGAATTTTATTCAAATACAGTCTCATAGGATTCACAATTGTTATAATTTTATTAACATCTATTATCTGATTTTGAAATTACAGAATAACTTTTCATTTTTTATATCTTTGTAAGTATTTTTATCATTAATTAAATTATAGTCCTTACCCCTTAGGGGAAAGTCAATAGAATATTTTATATATGAATTTACAAATTATTTTTAATTTATAAATTTATACAAATTAGAATTATATAACATTATTTAGGAAGTTAAAAATTATCTATACGCTAGGTTTAATCAATGTTTTACTATAAGCAAATCTAAAAATATTATCACATTATTTTAAATAAATATTATGTACTTAAACTAAAAACAAGAATTCTTTTATTCTATAATATAAGAATTCTTGTTTAAAATACACTTATCTATCTCTTATACATTCCCCCTTAGGGCAACGTTTTCATTTAGTGGTTATTTCTTTTTTCTATTAACTTTAATCATTATTTCTGTTACAAATTTATCACTATTTTTAGTTGTCCAATAATCTGTAACATATCTTTCATATGATTTTTCTTCACATTTATAACCATTCTTACCTGCCCACACTTTTATCTTTTTATATGTTTCATCAATAGTCTCATGTGTTCCTATATGATAACAAGAAGCAACCATAAATCCTCCAAATCTAGTAGTTTCATTCTCCTTGCATTTTAGAATTGTTTCCTGCATTATCTTCATTTTATTGCAATTGCCATTAATTTTTTCCTCGAATGAAGGAAATTCTATTATCACAGGACCTGTTATAGCATTATCTATACTTTCTATGTAATTAGTAAACTCTATGTTTATTATGGAATCCATATAGTCATAATCAAAATCTTGATTTAAATAAACCATTGTACGAGCTTCAACATATTTTATAGATATATCTTTGATATCATTTTCAATTACCATCTGTGCCTCAATTATAAGATCATACCAGTCTTTTATTGATTTAAGTTTTAAATTAATTTCATTTTCTATTTCTTTAAGTTCATCAATTTTTTGACCAAAGCTTTTTTCAAAAATCGAATAATTTGTTCCTTCAAGAAATTCCTTCATTTCTTCAAGTTTAAATCCACTCTGCTTATAATATTTTATCATTGGTACAGATAGTAACGTTTTTTTGCTATAATATCTATAACCATTTTCAGCAGATACTTTATCAGGGCTTAGTATTCCTTTTTTGTCATAATATCTAAGTGCTTTTTTAGATAAATTGCAGATTTTCTCAACTTGTCCTATACAATACAATTTATTTTCTCTCATAAAATACCCCCACTTATTTTCATACTAAAATTTAACTATAATACAACCGAATATAAGCTTTTCTTATATTATTTTATATAATTGTAAGATAATATTCAATAAGTAAATAATTCATTCACATTCTTAATATTATAAATAATTAAACCTAATATTACAAATTTATATCTAATTTCAAAAAAATGAACTAATGTAATAAAAAAACCACTCATTTTTGAGTGGTTTTCATTAAACTACTTGTTTCCTGTAACTTTATCTAAAATATTTAATAAATCTTCTTTTGTTGCTTCTCTAGGATTTGCAGTTGTACAAATATCCTTCATAGCGGCATTTAAAATATCTTCCTTAACTTGATCTAATAAACTTATGTCAGCTCCCTGTTCTTTTAATGTAGTAGGAATCATTAATTTTTTTTGTAACTCAACAATATGTCTAATTAGATTATTAACTCCAATATTTACAGTAGATGCATGTAAATTTAATATTTTAGCAATTCTTTGATATTTTTTAGCAGCTACTTCATACTCTTTATTATAAAAATTGTTATTAAGTTTAGCATTATATTCTATTATATGAGGCAGTAGTATTGCATTACTTCTTCCATGAGATATATGTAGTTTACCACCTAATGCATGTGCTAAACTATGAGTAATACCAAGTCCTGCTGAATTAAACGCCATACCTGCTAAGCAAGATGCATTATGGATTTTTTCCCTTGCTAAAAGATTACCACCATTAGAAAAAGCTTCTGGTAAAAATCTAAAAGCTAAAGAAATCGCTTTTTCCGCCAAAGCATCTGAAAAATCATTAGCATTTTTTGAAACATAAGCTTCAATAGCATGGGTAATTACATCCATTCCTGTATCTGCTGTAATAACTGGAGGTACAGAAGTTACAAGTTCAGGATCAAGTATTGCTACCATAGGAAGAAGTGCTTTATCTGCTAACGCATATTTTAATCCTTCTTGCTTGTTAGTTATTACTGCATATTCAGTTACTTCAGATCCTGTACCGCTTGTAGTTGGTATTGCAAAACATTCTTCTATTTCATTGACTGATCCTAAAATTTGTTTTGAATACTCTCTTATTGCCTTAGCCGCATCAATTGATGAGCCACCACCAAGGGCTATCATAATTTGTGCATTACAAACTTGTAATGTTTGAATTCCAGCAGCAATGATTTCTACTGGAGGATCAGGTATTATATCACTAAATATTGTTACCTGACAATCAACTAACTTTTCCTGTACTTTTGCAGCCATTCCTGAAGATTCTATGAATTTATCACATACAATCAATACTCTTTTATTTTTTATTTCACTTAATCTACTTAAAGAACCTTTTCCAAAATAAACATTTGTACTAATACTAAATTCTTTCATATATATTCTCTCCTAATTTTTAAGTTTATAAAATATGAATGATTTAGTTATTCTTTAATTTACAATACAAAGACTAGACTACAATGTTAAAATTATAACAATTTAAAGTAAATACCTATTACCACATTATATCACGATAAAATGATAATAGGCAACATATTTATAAATAAATAATTTTATTAACTTCAGTATCAGAGATAGCTATTAATTGCTCTTTTTATCTCCCCCATATGTTACTATCTTTATAATAATTTATACCTTGATTTTTCATTCTTTCCCCCTGTTTCTCCAATCTGCTCTTATACTGATTCCAATCTCTATTTTCTTTTTGTGTCCATCCTATCTCAGCATAACCTAGTAACCTTGGATATATCATATAATCCATAGCTTTTGTATTAGTAATTGTCTCTGTCCATAATGGTGCTTCTATACCTAAAACCAATTCCTTTGGTGCATAATCAGTAGGATCCCATTGATATGCGGTTTCTACTGGAATGTAACCTGCCCATGTTAATCCATATGGCGTACTATCATCATATTTCATATCCAAATAAGCTTTTTGTGCAATTGAAACAATCATTTTCATTTCTTTTTTCCTAGCTGCTTCATTTGAATCTTTCCAATTTTGTAATATTAAACTTGAATTTATTTCTGGAGATGTATCAATAGGATCCCAACCTATTGGAGTTTTCCCATACTTTTCAACTATTTTATATACTCTACCTACAAAATAATCATAATCTTCTTTTTTAGTACTATTAGCCTCATCTCCACCTATATGAATATATTTTGAAGGTGATATTTCTGAAACTTCTTTAATTACATTATCTATAAATTCATATGTTTTTTCACTGTCTGTCATAAGAGAACTGAAACCCACCTCAGTTCCTGTATATAAAGGCTTCTTTTTACCATTTTTATTTAAAAATCCATAAGAAGCTAATGCAGCATTGCTATGGCCTGGCATATCAAATTCAGGAATTATTTCTACATATCTTTCTGCTGCATATTTAACTAAATCTTTAAACTCTTCTTGTTTATAATATCCACCTTTTCCTCCACCAACTTCTGTACTTCCACCGATTGTAGTTAAGTCAGGATATTTTTTTATTTCTAGACGCCATCCTTGATCATCACTAAGATGTAAATGAACTCTATTTATTTTGTATTGAGCTGCATAATCTATCTGACGTTTAACTTCATCTATAGTAAAAAAGTGCCTAGCCACATCAATCATTATTCCTCTATAATTGTATTCAGGTTTATCGTCTATTATTGAAGCTGGAACACTCCATTCTACATCAGTAGCTATAGTATTTTTTTCAATGTCTGGTGGAAATAATTGTCTTAATGTTTGAACTCCTCTTGAAATACCTTCTGCCTTATATGCTAAAATTTTAACATTTTTAGGTGTAGTTACCATTTCATAACCTTCATTACCTTGATTTTCTTCTGATCCTATAGTAGTTAAATAAATACTACCTGATTTACCTTCTTTTCCTTTAATAATATTTAATTCAAATCCAGTTGAAGCCTTTAATTTTCCTCTTATAAACTCTGCAATTTTACTAATCTCTTCTGTTTCTTCTTTAGTATTTCCTTTTACATAAATTGAAGTATCTTTTGTAAGTATAAAATTTCCGTCACCTTTTTTATAATTTAGAGGTCTTGGAATAATATCATTCTTACTATCTGCTGCTGAAAAAATCGCTTTTGATTCATCATTTCCCTTGAAAATTATTCCAATAGAAACAGTTACTAATATCAGCATTAGCATAATTATAGATATGAACGTCCAATGCTTATTAGATATATTCTTCATTAACTCACCATCCTTAAATATTTTAAAATATATGATTTCTTTGTATATTATTATAGAAATCACTTTTAAACCTTCATTATTATTTTATAACCTAAGAGAGGCAAGTATATACTATGAAATCACTGACTTACTAATTTTTATTTCTTCCTAGTAGTATACATATAAAAAAATTAGTAACAAAACTGTCTAGTACAATATTTATACTTTATGTTTTTATTTATATAAAAGCTTATTATCTATTTAATTACCTTGCACAAAATATATTACAAATATTAACAAAAGTATCAATTTCCAATACTTTTAAGAAGTATTTTAAATTTAAATCAGTATTAAAGTTTAATTTTTTAACTTAAAAAAAGACCAGTATAATTTAGTATCCTGATCTCTTTTTATTTATAAGTTTTAATATCTTTTCTATATCTTTTTTTATATCTATTTATTATTCTTTAACCATTCAAATGCACTATGTGCATAAACAGCTGCACCTACGTGTAAACAATCTTCATTAAATATAACCTTCGGGTTATGTTGACCATACTTAAATCCTTCTTGTTCACTACCCCCTCCTAAAATAACCATAGTTCCAGGTACTTTATCTAATATTTGAGAGAAATCTTCAGAACCACCTAAATTTATATCTATTTTAGATATATTGTTGCCTAATTCTTTTTTTAAATATTCACCAAATTCCTCAGATATTTTAGGTTCACAATATAAAGCAGGTGTAGAATCAATAATCTCTAGTTTAGCTTCTGCCTTAAAAGTTTTAGCAGTAAAATCTACTACTTCATTCAATCTTTCAAGTAATTTTTTTCTATTTTTCTTTGAAAAACTTCTCATAGTACCAGTTAAAGTAGCTTCTTCTGGTATAATATTAGCACTATCTCCTGAATTAAATGTTCCAATAGTAATTACAGCCATATCATTTGGATCGCTTTCTCTACTTATTAATTCCTGTAATGCTAAATGTATATGTACACCTACATTTATAGGGTCTATTGTTTGATTTGGCATAGCCCCATGTCCACCTTGCCCTTTAATAAAAATCTTAAAAATATCTGAAGAAGCTGCACAATATCCTGTGCTATAAGCTAAATATCCTGTTGGCATAATTTTAGATAATATATGCATTCCAAATGCACTATCTACTTTAGGACTTTCTAATACTCCTGCATCTATCATTGCTTTTGCTCCTCCCAGACCTTCTTCGTCTGGTTGAAACATAAGTTTAACTGTTCCTTCTAGTTCATCTTCTTTTTCCTTTAATAACTTGGCAGCACCTAATAACATTGCTGTATGGGTGTCATGACCACAAGTATGAGCACATTGTGTCTTTGAAGAAAATTTTAATCCACTTTCTTCTTTCATTGGCAAAGCATCCATATCAGCTCTTAACAATATTACTTTCCCGTTTCTTTTTCCTCCTATTGTTGCCACTATTCCACTCTTGCATATTTCTTCTGGACTACATCCTATTTCTTTAAGTTTTTCTATTACATATTCTTTAGTTATAGGTAATTCATTTCCAAGTTCCGCATTTTCATGTAAAAACCTTCTATTTTTTATTATTTCTTCTTCAATTTCCTTTGATCTTTCAAAAAATCCACACATATTTATACACCTCTACTACTTTATTATTTAAAAATTTAATCTTATTATATGTATTTTTATAATAAACTATATTAGTTTCTAATACTTTCTATAAATAAACCTTATGATAACATTACGAAAGTATTATCATGTGATTTAAAGTTTCCACTTAACATACAATTTATCTAAATAAGTTTTATTAAAAATCTATTTATTATATACATTTAAATATATTCTATATTATTTTTTTCACACCAATCAATAGCTAATTTGTATTCAGTATTTTCTCTATAATCATACCATTCACTAAGATGTTCAATATTTTCAATATATTCTCTTAGTTTACGTAATGAATATTTTTCTTGTAATTCTTCTAATTTCTTATCTTTAAAGTTTTCATCATCTAAAGACTTACAAAAATCTATCATCATTCCATATTCATTTATCTCATCTTCATTTGGTAATTGAATATAGTCTTCAAAGTTTTCCTTTAAATCATGCAAACAGATTATTAATTCCCTTTCCCACTCCTCAAAATTTTCAAGATTGTTAATATCATCTGCTTTATAATTTGAAGTACTTTCATCTTCTAAATATATAATTACACCTGTTTTTTTATTGTAATAATGACTCAATAATTCTCCTTCAAATTCTATTGCCTCTATTACATCACTTAAATTTACTTGCATGTTTTTACCTCTTCAATTATATTTTAAGTTAATACTTTTATGTAAAGTATATTATACTCTAGCTTGATTACATAAAACATTTATTATTATAATCATTACACTTTTGTTTGTAATTCATACCATTCTTCTTATTTAAGTTAAATTATTAATATAAGAAGATCTGCATCAAATTCATTTTGATACAGACCCTAAATCAAATCTATTTAATCATATTATCCATTTCATTATTAAGAACATTGTGAATAGCTTTTGCAACACCAAAATTATCATTACTATCTGTTATGTATTTAGCTATATCCTTAACTTCTGGTATTGCATTTTTCATAGCAACACTTTCTTCAAATATTTCAAACATTGAGTAGTCATTAAAACTATCTCCAAGAATCATAACATTCTTTATGTCTATATCCATTTTTTTAGCTACTTGTTCTAAAATGATTCCTTTTTGAGCATTTAAATCAGTTATTTCTATATTGTCATCAAATGATGATGATATTGCGAGTCCTTCAAGCTTTCCAATAGTCTTTTTCATTTTATCTATTAGCTCTACATCTTTATGAAATGCTACAAATTTTCTTACTTCTATTCCATCTTTAAAAAATTTTTCTACATCTTCAATATATTTTAAACTTGTAAAAAATCCTTCTTTTTCTGCCATTTTTCTAGCTTCATCTTCTGTTAAGTTAGGATTAAAAGTCAAAGTTCTAAACACAACCTCTTGAAGTGCCTCTTCTCTTGTAGATGTAGTAAATACACCTTTATCCGTAAATATACGCGCTGGTAATTTATTTTCATCTAATATCTCTATTATTTGTTTTACATACTTTTCGTTTATATTTATTACCTTTAAAATATTACCATCTTCATCTCTATACTCTGCTCCATTAGAAAGAATACATTGACATTTTATATTATGCTTATCTAATATGCCTTTAACACTATCGTACTCTCTACCTGTAGATATTGTAAATATTATTCCAGCCTCTTCTGCTTTTCTAATTGCATCAACTGTTTCTTCATCTATATCATGGTTATTATTTAATAAAGTACCATCCATATCTGATGCTATAAGCTTTATCATTAGAATCACTCCATTCTCAATATAGTTTATTCTCCTTAATATATAGTATCATGTATTCTGCATAAAATTATATAATAATTAAAATTTTTCTTACTATATTAAAATTGTCTTCTAAATTTAAGTCTATTTAAGAGTCTTCTGTATATCTGATATTATTAGCTCTTCAGTTAGGTGATAACATTCATATAGCTCTTCTAATGGTACACTGTCAGTAAATTCTTTTGAAGCACCAAAGTTTAGTACTTTCATTTCTTTATCTCCATAAAACCTTGAAATTTTTTCTCCAAATCCCCCATCAAGTATTCCATCTTCTAATGTTATTACTAGCTTATGATTATCTAATAATTCATTTAATAGATCTTTATCTATTCCACTTATGAATCTAGGATTAATTAATGTAGCATTTATTCCTGTTGATTCTTTTAATCTCTTTTGTACCTTTTCTCCAAGATCATAGAAACTTCCAAGAGCAATGATTGCTACTTCATTTCCATCTTTAACCTTCTTATAAGTGTTTAACTTATCAAAGTTAGGTTCAATTTTAACTCCGCTTGATACTACAGTCATATTTGGAACACGTATTGCTACTGGATATTTATCTTGTTCTATTCCCCATTCCATCATTGCAATATATTCTTCTTTGTTTGTTGGTGCAAGATATACTATATTAGGAATATTAGATATTAATGGTATATCAAATATTCCAAGATGTGTTACATCTCCACCACTTATGCCTCCACCATGAACCATAATAAGTGCCGGATTATTATTTATAGCAAGATCTTGAGATAATTGATCATAAGTTCTTTGGATGAATGAACTTACAAAAGATGCAACTGGCTTGCCTCCTTGTGATGCTATTCCTGATGCCAGTGCTATAGCATGTTCCTCTGCTATTCCAACATCTATAAATTGATCTTTAAATTCATGTCTAAATGAACTTAAACCTACTGAAGCTGGGGTAGCAGCTGTTATTGCTACAATACTGCTATCTTTTCTTGCTTTTTGTGATAAAATTTCTCCTGCAATATTTCCATATGTCTCACTAGCACTTTTCACTAAAGATTCTTTGGTTTTTAAGTCAAATGGCATTACCCAATGAAAAGCTTCTTTGTTTTGCATTGCATCTTCATATCCTTTTCCTTTAACTGTATGCATATGAACTACAAATGGATGATCTATATCTTTAACTTTTGAAAATGTTTCAATTAATGATTCAATATCATTTCCATCTTTAACATAATGATAATCAAATCCTAAAGATTTAAAAAAATTATTTTCTGCTTTTCCATTAGTTTTACGAAGTAAAGCTAAATTTTGATAAAGTCCACCATAATTTTCTGCTATAGACATATCATTATCATTTACAAGTATTATTATATTTTTTCCTGATGCAGATGCATTATTTAAGCCTTCATAAGCTTCTCCCCCGCTTAAAGATCCATCACCTATAACAGCTATAATATTTTCCGTATTTCCCTTTATATCACGTGCTTTTGCCAATCCACACGCTAAACTAATTGAAGTTGATGTATGCCCCACTGTAAAGAAATCATATTCACTTTCATTTTGTGAAGTATATCCTGTAACACTTTTATATTCATCTGGATTTGTAAATGCATTTTTTCTTCCAGTTAAAATTTTATGTGTATATGATTGATGTGAAACATCATAAACAATCTTATCTATTGGTGAATTAAATACACAATGAAGTGCTATTGTTGCTTCAACCATACCTAAGTTTGGTCCAAAGTGTCCACCAGTCTTACTTACTCTTGTTATTAAAATTTCTCTTATTTCATTAGATAATAATTTTAATTCCTCATTATTAAGTCCTTTTAAGTCTTTTGGCTCATTAATTCTATTTAAAATATTCAATGACATACTAATGCCTCCTAATTTTTTTAAGTTTTAAAGCAGTAATGCTTGCTATGTTGATTAGTATAAAACTTAGAGTTAACTCTAAGTCAATAGATAATTTCTAATAATTATTTTTTCTAACTTTTTCTTTACTTAGAGTTGACTCTAATTGGTATAATATAATATCACTTATTTTTAGGAGGTAACATAATGCCATATACTATTAAAGAAGTAGCTGAAAAATATAACTTATCAGTTCATACTCTTCGCTATTATGAAAAAGAAGGTTTACTTCCATTTATTGAACGTAATAAACAGGGTAATAGAATTTTTAGTGATAAGGACTTGGAATGGCTTAATATAATATGTTGTTTAAAAAATACTAATATGCCAATAGCTAAAATCAAAGAATACGTTGATTTATGCATAGAAGGTCCTGAAACCATTTGTAAGCGTGAAGATATACTTTTAAGACATAAAAAATATATAGAAAGTGAAATAGAAAATTTTAATTCATATCTTAGAGTTGTAGATAATAAGATAAATCATTATATTAAAGAACAAAAGTCTATAATTTGTAAGTAAAAGTATAGATTTTTTTCTAAATATAATTTAAATGTTAAAATTGAGAAAATAGTTTAATTATTAGTTTAGCTATAAAAATCCACGATAATATAATCAAAACATTACCGCGGATTTTATAGTTTATTCTAAAATATCACCTTTATTTTTCTTTTCATAGCTGCCATACATTAACCACGCAACTACTGAGAAGATTAAGGGGCCAGCTACACTCCAGATTGTTGTTTGCATATCCCCTTCTATAGCTGGCTGTATTATACAAAATAAATTAGCGAGTCCTACTGTTAAAACAACTATCCAAGTCCAAAGATTTGCAATTCCTTGAGTTTTGAACACTACGAATGGTTTATTGATTTCTGTTTTCTTCTTAAAATACGGGAATGCAAGAGCTATGAACACATATGGCAGTGTCATAGCTACGTTAGTCATGGAAACAAGTATATTGAAGAATGCAGCCATTGAGCTTCCTCCAAAAGCTACCAATCCTATCATTACACAAACTATAGTAGCTTGAATCCACATAGCATTAATAGGCAATCCGTGTTTAGTTTCTCCAATTTTTCCAGGCCATAATTTAGTAGGTGTGCCTTCAATTATCTGCTTTAATGGTGAATACATAAGTGTAAAAAATGCGCCGGATAATGCTAGAAACATTGAAAGTCCAACATATCTTGCAACCCCCTTACCTAAAACTATAGCCATGTTCTCGCTTGCTCCAAAAGCTGTACCAAGTGAATATCCCAGATTAGACATAACTATATAACTTGCATTTCCCAGATTAACTTCCTTAATCCCCATTACACTTTCCCAATTAGTAAATACACCAATGAATAGTATTCCTAATGAATATCCTACTGAGATTATAGCTGCTGAAATAAGAATTCCTTTGGGAAAAATTTTTTCTGGCTTTTCAGTTTGATCAACTAATCCACCCACAGCCTCTATTCCTCCATAAGCGAATAGAGCATATACTACAAATGCTAACGAAGCAATTATATCTCCAATATATTTAGGATTTGGCGTTTGTGTAAATGATTTAACTCCTTCAATTGGCTCAGCTAAATTTCCATGGTTCCCTAAAAATACTGCTATAGCACCAATCCAAAGGAATATATTCAATAATAAAACTGCTGTTCCACCTAATGATGTTACTTTCTTTATCTTATCCATCCCTTTGGTTGATGTATAAGTTACTACTAGTATCCATATAATTCCTAAAACCCCCAAAACTTGTGGTCCTTGAAGACCAAATAAAGCCCAGCTTTGTGTTGTATCTTTTCCGAATATAGCATTTGATACTGGAATCCACATACCAGATGCAACGTTAACCATCCAAGTTACATAAGAAAAATACCACATAAATGTTCCTATGAATGCGAATCTTGGTCCAATGGATTTCTTCATCCATGAATAGATTCCACCTTTTTCATCCTTAAAAGCAGAACCAAATTCAGCTACCATTAATGCAAACGGAACAAAGAAGGTTATTCCTGAAAAAATGTACCAAGGAATAGCTGCATAACCCATCTTGTAAAATGATCTTGGAATATTGTTAAATCCATAAACAGATGTAAAAATCATTAATATCAAAGGTACCAAGGTTAATTTTTTTGTTGATTTTACGCTTGACTTCATTTTTTTCCTCCTTATTTTAAATTTGTTAAATATTTTCTTTCATATTTTCTAAACTGTTGTTTTATTTCAATTACAACAACAATACTTTTTCCATATTACATTATTTTTATGTATCAACTCTAATAACTAAATTGCACCACATAGAATTCATATAACTAAAAAGAAAGATCTCTCAATATTATTATATAATGTAAATACATTATTTTTTATTGACTTATTTATAATTTTACGCCATAATTATGTATGAATTAAAAAGTAAATAACTTAGATAGAGGCGCGAAATTTAATAGTAGTATTATGGAGGTAAGCTCAATGAAGTAATACGAAAGGAACTTTCGCCGAAGTAAATAGTTGATTGCTTTCATGCTATTTACTGGTCTTATGTAAAATATATATAAGACTGTCACAAATTATTTTGTGGAGAGCTATTTTCAATGGAAATTTACGATATTGTAATATTTATTTAAATATACAACTTTCGTATTTATGTCATGAGTATACGCTCATGGCATTTTTTATTGTTTAAAGCACAGAACAAAATCGCTAAGGCGACTTTGGAGCCGTCGATTTTTTAGCCATGCGCCCTTTCCAAACGNNAAACGCAGTGCAGGAATAATGGTGCGGCATTGGTCTATTATTTTTTCATGTGCCTAAATCTTTATATTATCTTAGTTACTTACTTATGGAAATTTAAACCATAAGGAGGATAAAAAAATGAGTGAAGAAAAAAATGAATTAAAAAGAAGTTTAAAAGCAAGACATTTAAACATGATAGCAATAGGTGGTTCTATTGGTACTGGTATATTTCTTGCAATGGGTGATACCTTACATGTAGCTGGACCCGGCGGTGCATTGGTAGCTTATGGATTAGTGGGCATTATGGTATACTTTTTAATAACTAGCTTGGGAGAAATGGCAACTTATATGCCAATTGCTGGCTCTTTTAGTTCCTATGCTAATAAATTTATTGATCCAGCACTTGGATTTGCCCTTGGATGGAACTATTGGTACAACTGGGCTATAACAATAGCAGCAGAAATGGTTGCCGGTTCTTTAATTATGAAGTATTGGTTTCCAAATGTAAATGCATTATTCTGGAGTATATTATTTTTAACAATAATAGTAGGTTTAAACATTTTATCATCAAAAGCATATGGTGAATCAGAATTTTGGTTTGCTGGAGTTAAAGTAGTTACAGTTATTATATTTTTAGTAATAGGTGTTTTAATGATTTTAGGTATAATGGGTGGAAATGAAATAGGATTTCATAACTATACTATAGCTGATGGTCCATTTCATGGAGGTATTAAGTCTATATTTTCTATATTCTTAATTGCAGGTTTTTCTTTTCAAGGAACTGAACTTATAGGAATTGCTGCTGGTGAAAGTGAAAATCCTGAAAAAACTATACCAAAAGCTATACATTCAATATTTTGGAGAATATTAATATTTTACTTAGGAACAATAATTGTCTTAGGTGCTATAATACCATTTACTAGTGCAGGACTTGATACAAGTCCCTTTACAATGGTATTTGAAAGAGCTGGTATAGCAGGAGCAGCTTCCTTAATGAATGCAGTTATATTAACTTCTGTATTATCTGCTGGTAACTCTGGCATGTATGCATCAAGTAGAATGCTTTTTTCCATGGCTAAAGAAGGTATGGCCCCTAAAATATTTGCTAAAACCAATAAAAAAGGAGTACCTGTAAATGCTGTACTTTTAACTACATTAATTGCTTCAGCTTGTTTTTTAACTGGTATATTTGCTGAAAGTACCGTTTATGTTTGGCTTGTTGCTGCATCTGGTCTTGCTGGATTTATAGCTTGGGTAGGTATAGCTATATGTCACTATAGATTTAGAAAAGCATTTATTCACCAAGGTAAGGATTTAAAAAGTTTAAAATACAAAGCTATATTATATCCATTTGGACCTATATTAGCTTTAATAATGTGTACAATCATAATGTTGGGACAAGGCTACTCATGTATAAAACCCGATGGAATTGATTGGCAAGGTTTAATTGCATCTTATATAGGAATTCCCCTATTTCTTGCATTGTATATAGGTTATAAAATTAAACATAAAACTAAAGTTATTTCTTTAGATGATGTTAATTTAAATTTCTCTGAAAATAATAATAATGATTTAGAGGAGGTTAAATTCAAAACATCAGAATCAGTATAATTGACATAATAAAATTTAAATGTAAAAACCCACGGCTAAGTTTAATGAACTGCTCCCTTTATAAAAACAGTTTTATTATTTTAACTGTCTACTATAAAGGAAGCATATCATAATTAATCGTGGGTTTCTTGTTTGATGCCATCATGACCTTTAAAATCCATCACCAAATAAATCAATTGTATCTAATTCTATAAAATATCTGTTGAACTTTAATGAGTATGCACTCCTGTAAATCCATCTTCATGTATATGATCTATTCCAAGTCCTTTAATATGTTCATGTGTGTGCATAAATGATACTTGTAATTTTTTATTTACAGGGTTAACTCCCACATATGCATTTACACCAAACACGTCTTTTAACATTTCAGAATTTATCACTTCTTCTACTGTTCCAAAATTCTTTATCCTTCCATCTTTCATTACAATTAAATAATCACAATACATAGATGCTAGATTCATATCATGTATAGCTGCTAACGTAGTTATATTAAGACTTTTAACTAAGTCCATAATTTGTATCTGATATCCTATATCTAAATGATTTGTTGGTTCATCTAATATTAAAAATTTAGTATTTTGAACTAAAGCCCTTGCTATTAATGTTCTTTGTTTCTCTCCACCTGATAAATGAGAAAAACTCCTCTTACTATAGCTTTCTAAGCCTACCTTTTTTAGCATTTCTCGAACCATCTGTAAATCATCTTTAGAGTAATCTTCAAAAACAGATTTATATGGATATCTTCCCATCTTTACTATTTGCTCAACAGTAAAATCAAAGTGAGTATTACTTTCTTGAGCTAAAACTGCAATTTCTTTTGCACAATCTTTATGTTTCATCTTATCTAATTCTTTATTATCTAATAATACACTTCCACTTGATGGTTTATAGAGTCTGTATATATTTTTAAGTACTGTAGATTTTCCTGAACCATTAGGACCTATAATTCCTACAAATGAACCTTTTTTAATCTCAAAAGATATGTCTTTTAATATTTCTTTTTTATCTATGCTAAACCTTAAATTTCTAACCTTCACTTTAAACATTACTCTTTTCCTCCAAACGAATAGTTTTTCTTAGAAATTAAGTATAAGAAAAATGGACCTCCAACTAATGAAGTTATTATTCCTATAGGTATTTCTATTGGTGGGAAAAGCCCTCTAGCTATAATATCTACTGTTATTAAAAATATAGCACCTATTAATGATGAAAGTATTATAAGTTTTTTATGATCACTTCCTACTATAGTTCTACATATATGCGGAACTACAAGTCCTATAAATCCTATTGCCCCAGTTATAGAAACTAATGATGATGTAAGCAGTGTCGCTAATATTAAAATTATAGATTTTATAAGCTTTATATTTATTCCAAGTATTATTGCACTGTCATCACCAAGAAGTAATATATCTAGTGATTTAGATGTCATTAACGCTACTATTATAACTACAACTAAAATAATAAATGGGAATAATAACACATCCCACTTCGCTCCTCCTAAGCTACCAACAGTCCAAAATAAAGCACTCTTTGCTTGATTTGAATTTTCTGCTGAATATATAATTAAGTTAGTAAGTGCCGAGAAAATTGTTGATATTGACATACCTGATAATACTAATCTTGTTGTAGATGTTGCTTTTCCCATTTGAGTGCCTATAGCAAAAACTAACATTCCTGATATAAGAGAACCTAAAAAAGCTCCTGCTCTAATACTATTTATTCCAAGTAATGACATACCACCTAAAACTATAACAAAAACAGCACCAAAAGATGCTCCTGATGATATACCTAATATATATGGTTCAGCTATTGGATTTTTAGTTACACATTGCATAAGAACTCCACAAATTGCAAGTCCTGCTCCACATATAGCTCCGAGTAATACTCTAGGGAATCTTATTTCCCATATTATATTTTGTGTCATTATAGTTCCAATATCACTATAAACTACACCATTTGTTAATTTGCTAAGCAGTACTTTATATACTTCTCCAGGTTCTATATATGTACTACCTATTGCTATTGCTCCAACTGCTGCACTTGCTAATATTGCAGTTAAAGCTATAACCCAAAATAAAAAACCTTTCTTTTTAGAAAGGCTTTTTTTATCTTCTAAAGCTACCTGCATTACTTATTTTGTCCAAAAAAATATCTGTACATTTGCTCGATAAGCTTCGGATTTCTAATACCTGGAGATAAATCAGCTAATCCTACAACATATATTTTATTATTTTTTATAGCAGGTACATCTTTAAGCGCAGGATGAGCTTTTAAGAAATCTATTTTCTCTTGTACTGGGTTTCCTGCCATGAAATCAGTTACTAATATAACTTCTGGATTTTCTGCAACTATGCTTTCCCACGAAACATTTATATAAGGCTTAGTCGCATTTTTAGAAAATACATTATTTCCACCTGCAAGTTCTATTAAGTTGTTAGCAAGACCTGATCCAACTACCATTGCATCATTTTCGCCAGAATCATATACCATCATTTTTACTCTATCTTCTTGTTTTATATCTCCTACTTTATCAGTTACAGCTTTTATATCACTTTTCATTTTAGCTATTACTTCTTTAGCTTTGTCTTGTACTCCAAATATTTTCCCCAATAGCTCAAAATCTTCATAAACAGTTTCTACTGTAGAATCTGCTCTATAAGACTTAGCCATAAATGGAGTTATATCTTTTGATATAAGTTCATCTGGTGATCCTGTAGTTTGTTCACTTATAGATGAATCCCATCCACTTACAAAGTCTGCACCTGTAGCCATAAATCCTTCTTTAGATACAGAATGACCTTCTCCAATTTTAAGTACTGGTATTTTATTATAGGCTTCTTCAAATTCAGGTAATATAGGATTATCTAAAAGTGCTGTCCCTATCATTTTATCCTCTAAACCTAATACTAATAACATTTCTGTCATAAATTGAGATAATGTAACTGCCTTTTGTCTTGGTGATTTTACTGTTACATCATAATCCTTAGCACCATCTGAATATACAAATTTTACTGCTTCAAAATCACTTGTATGAGCTTCAGTATTTGATTTTTCCACTTTATCTATTTGATTACTAGAGCACCCTATTCCACCTACTGCTAATGCAGATATAGTTAATGCAGCTATAATTCTTTTTAACTTCTTGTTCATTCCTATTTTCTCCATTTCTTTGTTTTATAAATAATTCCATAAATGTTAAGATGGTAAAGCAGTTTTAACAAGCGATGATTTCCTTAATCATAAACTCTTTTCCGCATAATAATTCCCAGTGTTTATCTCCACAGTTTGAGCATTCACCATTATTTTGAATAATATTAAAAACTGTATTACACTTTTTACACATACCATTACCTGGTAATATCTCAATTCTTAATTTTGTATTTTGTAATAAGGTACCATCAACTGCTGCTGGATAACAAGCTTCAATATATTTTGGAATCATAGATGAAAGTTCACCAATTTGAAGCACTACTGTTTCTATTTTGGTCAATCTATTTTTTTCTGCGAAATTTTTAACAGTCTTAACAACTTCAAACACCACTCCTAATTCATGCAACTAAAACCACCTCTACTTCCCTATATTAAAAATCTAAATGGAATTTTGTGTTCCCCACTGTATTTTTTTGTACAATGTTTTGCTATTCCACCTTACTTTTTTCTAATTAAGAATTTCTTTTGAGACTCTTTTTAATTCTTCTAGCTTTAATTACTAATTTACGCTTAATTACATTTTTAATAACTTTAGGTTTAAGCTCTTTAAGTGTTACGCTTTGTGCATCATATTTTCTGTAAAGTGTAATAGCATCAAATTTACATCTAGTTGTACATGCACCACAACCTATACATTGATATTCATCTACAGTTGTAGCTCCACAACCAAGACAACGTTCTGTTTCCTTCTTCACTTGCTCTTCTGTAAATGTAGGACGTAAATCTCTAAATGTTTCTTTTGATTTAGCTCCTTCTATATGATCTATTTTTTGTCTCTTAATATGATCATAACCTTCTAAAGTTAAGTTTTCTTTATCCAATGCATGATAAGCTCTTCTATCACGTCCATAAACTAAGCTTTGTCCAGGATGAACATAACGGTGAATTGATATTGCACCTTCTTTACCTAAAGCAATAGCATCTATAGCAAATTTAGGGCCAGTCAAAGCATCTCCACCTGCAAATACATCTGGTTCTTTTGTTTGTAAAGTAAATGAATCTGCTTTAATTGTCCTGTTTGGATTTAATTCTACTTTACTATTTTCTAGCAAATTGCCCCAATCTATTCCTTGACCTACTGAAATCAGAACATGATTTGTGTTAACAATCTTTGTTTCATTTTCATCAAATACAGGACTAAATTTTCCACTCTTATCGAAAACTGAAATACATTTTTTGAATTCTATTCCTATAACTTTTCCATTTTCTTCAACAATTCTTTTGGGACCCCAAGAATTGTTAACCTCGATATCTTCTTCTATTGCTTCTTCAATTTCTTCATCAAGTGCCGGCATTTCTTTTCTGCTTTCTAGACAAAACATATCAACTTTTGAAGCTCCAACTCTTATAGCTGTTCTTGCAACGTCAATAGCAACATTTCCACCACCAATTACAACTACATTTCCTTCAAGTTTTACTTCATTGCCTAGATTTACATTACGTAAAAAATCAACACCTGTAATAACACCTTCTGAATCTTCGCCCTCAACACCAAGTTTTCTACCGGTCTGAGCACCGATTGCAAGATAGAATGCCTCGTATCCTTGATCTCTTAAATATTTAAGACTTACATCTTTTCCAACTTCAACACCAACTTTAAATTTCACTCCTAATTCTCTTAAAATTTCAATTTCTGCATTTATAACATCTTTTTCTAATCTATAAGATGGAATTCCAAGTGTCAGCATTCCACCAAGTGCTTTTTGCTTTTCAAATACAGTTACTTTATAACCATCAAGAGCTAAATAGAAAGCACATGACAGACCTGAAGGCCCACCACCAATAATAGCAATTTTATTTCCATATTCATGTCTTAATTTTGGTACATAACGATTGTCCTTATTTAAGTCTTGTTCAGCAATAAATTTTTTAATTTCATCAATAGCAACCGGCTCATCAATGTCCCCTCTAGTACATTCAGATTCACATTTTCTTGGACAAATACGTCCACATACTGCTGGAAATGGATTTTCATGTTTTATAAGTTCAAGTGCTTCTTTATATCTTCCCTGAGAAGCTAATTTAATATAACCTTGAACAGAAATGTGTGCTGGACAATTTGTTTTACATGGACTTGTACCAGTTTCAACAACATTTTCTCTATTAATACGATAATCAACATTCCATTTATCTTCACCCCACTCTGTGTTATAAGCAAAGTCTTCTCTCTTCTTTTCAACAATTGGAGTTTTAGTACATAATTTTTGACCTAATTTCAATGCATTAACAGGGCAAACTTGAACACATTCTCCACAAGCAACACATTTGTCTTTATCTACTTTAGAAACATAATTTGAACGTACCATGTCATTATTTTGAAACATTCCAGCAATTCTTGTAGCGTAACATGAACATCCACAACAGTTACATATAGCATGAGTATGCCCTGGCCCATCTGCATTGGGAATTTGATGCATTAAACCGTTTTCTTCAGCTCTTTTAATAATCTCAAAAGCTTCTTCACGAGTAATTTTTCTACCTCTTCCTGTGCGTATATAATATTCCGCAGCATGTCCAAGTTGAATACACATATCTTCTTTTAAATGACCGCATCCTTCTCCCATAGCTTCTCTTGATGTACGACAAGAACAATCTGAAACAGAAAAAATTGTATTTTCATTAAGATATTTAGAAATTTCTTCATATGATGCTCTTCTAGTCTCACCTTGAATAGCTGTTTCTATAGGAATAACACGCATGGGACCTGTTCCTACTGAAAAAATACCTGCTGTTATATAAGCTTTTTTTCTTCCATACCCTTCAAAAGCCTCTGCAATTTGCTTATAATTTTCAATACTTTCCCTACTAGGGTGGTTAACTATCATTTCCATTTGCCCTGGAACCCAAAGATCAAACCAAAATTTATCAACCCCATCTATTTCATTTACAAAGCAAGCACCTGCAAAAGCTAAATCTAATAATAGCTTTGCTGTTTCTTCTACAGATTTACCACACAAAGCAGCCACTTCTTCAGCACTCTTCTTTTTACGTAATTCAAGACAAAGTCCTACTTCTGCCATTTCATCCGTAACAACTGGTTCTAAAATTTTATATTCTGGGTCTTCTGGTGTAATTGCAGCTTTTGAACCTCTTTTTTTCATACTTATATGATTAGCAAAATCCAATACTTTTTGTTTTACCATATCTATTCCCCCATTTAAAATTTGCTATGCTTTAAGCTACTGTTGATATTTTAGTATTCTTAAAGTAAATTCCTCTGTCCATGAGCTTTATACTACAATATCAACATGGTTTTAAAATATAGCTTAAAATTTATATGACATTATTTTTCATTCCAAGTCTTAACTTCAGTACGTATCCATTCAGTCCATGTATCAATTCCTTCTCCAGTTTTAGCAGAAATAGGAATTATCTTAATATTTGGGTTCAATCTTGTAGCATACTCTTTAACTGCTTCTAAATTAAAATCAAAATAATCTATGGCATCTATCTTATTTATTAATAAAACATCAACAATAGAAAACATTAAAGGATATTTTAGAGGCTTATCATCCCCCTCTGGTACACTTAAAATCATTGCATTTTTTGATGCACCAGTATCAAATTCTGCTGGGCATACCAAATTTCCTACATTTTCTAATATTGCAAAATCAATTTCTTCTGTTCCTAGTCCATATAGACCTTGTTTTGTCATATCTGCATCCAAATGGCACATACCACCTGTATGCAATTGTATTACTTTAGTACCAGTTTTAGACACAGTACTTGCATCTACATCTGAATCAATATCTGCTTCTAAAATTCCTATTCTCATTTCATCTTTCAAAGCTTCAATAGTTCTTAAAACAGTTGTTGTTTTACCAGAACCTGGTGAGGACATTAAATTTAATAAAAAAGTTTTACTTTTTTTTAATTCTTCTCTAAGCAAATCTGCTTGTCTATCATTATCTTCAAAAACACTTTTCTTAATATCAATGACTTTATACTTATCCATATAATTCTCGACCCCCATTTTTGTTAAATTCCATCCTTTTATTTTTTTATATTTGGCTATGTTTTAGCAAAGTGTTGATATATGCATAAGCAAAGTGGGCTGAGTAAAATGCCACTTTATCTATTGCATATATCAACACGCATTTAAAACAGAGCCTTACATTTAAATAATAAAAAGCATTACCTTAAGGAAAATTATATCATATAATCCATAATAAGGATTAATATTTTTCACATAATTTTCTTATTCTTATAACTGTATTTGTAAATTGCTTTGATTTTTTCATACTATACTTTAACAAAATATAAAATCACTGTGTTTTTATATTAAATATAATATGAAACTATTAATATATGTTATGATATAATTTTTGACTTAAACTTAATACTTACTAATTACAAAGACTAATACAAAAATCCACAATATTAATTTATTGTGGATTTTATGGTAGAGGCTAGATATCTATATGCTCCATTAGCTCTTTCTCGCTATCGTTATAATTTTTTATTTATATTCTATTATTTATTAATGCTTATTACTTCTGTCTCATCTTTTGGTAAAATTAAATTTAAGGCTATAGCTACTAATGTAGTTACAACTATTGAAGATTTCCCAAAAATTGATATAAACCAAGCTGGGAATAAAGCTAATGCATCTGGAACTTGAACTATTCCTACACCTAAAGCAATTGATAAGCCTACAATAGCAGTATTTCTAGCTGTAAGTTTAATTGATGAAATCATCTTAATTCCAGTCATTGTAATAGTTGCAAATACTGATAGTGTAGCTCCTCCAAGTACACACTGTGGAATACTTGTTAATATTGATGCAAATTTAGGTACTATTCCTGATATTATAATAACTATTGAAGCAAATACAAATACGCTTCTATTTATAACTTTGTTCATGGTTACTATGCCAACATTTTGACTAAATGTTGCAGTAGGCATACCGCCAAAAAATGCACCAACAATGCTACTAATACCATTACCAATTATTCCACCTGAAAGCTCTTTGTCTGTAGGAACTCTATTCATTCCTCCCCCAGTAGTAGCTGAAAAATCACCTATTGCTTGAACAGAATTTACAATATGCATTATAACCATAGATATAATTGCTGTAGCATTAAAGCTCATTCCAAAATGCATAAATTTAGGTATTTGCATCCACCCTGCTGTTTGAACATCTGTAAAAGAAACCATTCCAAAACATAAAGCAACAATATAACCCACAATAATTCCTACTAATATAGATGCAAGCTTTAATGATCCTTTAGTAAAATAATTTAAAAATATTACTACACATAAAGTTATAAGTGCAATCCCCCAGTTTTTAGGTGAACCAAAAGTTGAACTTCCAGCTCCACCAGCTATATATCTAATAGCAACTGAATATAATGATAAACCTATTGAGAATATAACAGTTCCTGTTACTATTAATGGAAATAATTTAATTAACTTTTTAACAAATATTCCAAAAATAACAGCTACTATTCCTCCAATTACTTGTGCTCCCAAAATTGTTGCAATATTAAATTCATCAGCTATGGCTATTAATGTTGGTACATAAGCAAAACTTGTTCCTACAATTATAGGCAATTTAGAACCAATTACTCTAAATATAGGGAAAAGTTGAATTAAAGTTGCTATCCCTGCAAAAAATAATGATGATTGAACAAGTAGAATTTTATCTTCTGGGCTTAATCCACATACACCTGCTACTATTATAGCTGGAGTAACGCACCCAATAATCATAGCTACAACATGTTGTAATCCTAACGGAACTATTTCTTTTAAATTTGGTCTACCTTCAAATTGAAAAAGTAAAGACTTCTCATTTAATCCCATAAAAAAACTCCCCCTTGTACTAAAACCTTGTTATACGTTTACAATGATTTTTATAAATATTATTACGCAATACTTATGCCAATTAAATTTACTATTTTTACCCATTACTTAAGTTTATAATAATTAAATTCATTTTATATACAAAAAAATTTTTAATAATTATCACTTTGATAACTTTTTTCTCATTTTGATAACTTTTTTCTTTCTTAGTCCCTTGATTTTCACTTATTATGCGTTATTTAATTTATCATTTTAATAAATTAAATTAGAAAATGCTAATATTTCTTAAAAACTCAATACATAATTTATTATAAATTGACAACAAATATAACTATTGGTATTCTAAATACAATAATAGGTAGATTTATGTAAAATAAATCTACCTATTATTAATTTAATTAGTTCTATATTTTTTCTAAAAGATATTTATATATATGATAACTTATATATTAAAAATCTATCTCTACTATCATTTTTAAAATTATCTAACCTTATTTCTTTCTTTATCATAAAAAATGTATATTGTTCTAAGAAAAATATATAGTCATTTGAAGGATAAAAAAGTATAATTTCTATATTTCTTTTATTTTTATATACTGAACCTATAATATTATCTATTACCTTCATAAAAATTTCTATTGAAAAGGGATTAAAAAAATAAAACTTATTATCTTCTGGTTGAATCTCATATTTTTCTGCTAATGTACAAACAAATTTAATCTTATCTTCGTCACCGTTATGCTTTTCTAAATAACATTTTTTATTATTTAAAGCTTGTTTATAAAAATATTTACTCATTTCAATTCCAGTCACTTCACATTTGAATAAATAATTTAAGTAAAAATTAAGCCTGCCCTTTCCACATCCGAAATCAACTACTGAATCCGTATTATTTAATTTATATTCTTCACATAATTTATTTAAAGCTTCATAGGCTGTTGGTTCATATCTATTATAATGTATAGTTGCCTCTTCTAAATCTTGTTTTCCAGCTGTTTTAATATTTAATATATTTTCATAATATTGTTCTTCCATATAATATCCTCTTATTAAATGACTAATGTCCCTTATGTTTTTCTTTGCGTTTATCTTTCTTCATTTCATACTGTTTTCTTTCTTCTGCTTCCTTTTTTTCTTTGCTTCTCTTCCTACCTTCTATCTTATTAGCTTCATGTTGCTTTTTTAGGGCTATTTGTGCTTTCGTTCCAATCCCCTTGTTTTCTAATTGTTTTTTTATTAGTCGTTGTTCCCTCTTAGGATTCACACGCTTTAATAAAAACTTTTTATCTTCAAATTCCTGTTCGATAAAATTCAATTTGTAATAATTGTTTAATACAAATTCAAAAACTTCTGCATCCTTTGGTTCTGCACCAAAAGTTATTTTACTAATTTTGTAGTATTCCCCTTCTTGAATTTCAAAAATTCCTATCCAAAAAGGTTCGTTGAAAAAAACTGTTAGTTTAACTGATATTAACATAAATTTCTCCTCCTGAAAATAAAAAATTCTCAAGAGAATGGACAACCCAGGAGGGCAGGTTACTGCTATATTTTTATATAGGTTCTGACTACCAACAGAACTGTGTTTTTATCTCTCATTTAATATTATACCCAATTTATTGAACATGATAAACATTTTATACAATAAATAACTTTGACTAGAGACACTTTTTTTATAAGTATCTCGTCTATATGTACCAATTTATTTCTAATTGATTCTTTTATAACAATTTTTCTATTGTGGTATTAAAATATATCTTAAAACAAATAGTGCTGCTAAGATATACATAAGAGGATGAACCTCTTTTCTTTTACCTGCAACCAACTTAACTATTGGATAAGTAATTATACCCCAAGCTATTCCATTAGCTATTGAGTAACTAAAAGGCATCATAACTATAGTAAAGAAAGCTGGTATAGCTTCATCTAGTGTTGAAAAATCAACCTTTGTTATTGTTTGAATCATTAAAATACCTATAAGAATTAAAACTGGTGCAGTAGCTTGTGCAGGTATTATCCCAACTAAACCAGAAAAGAATAAAGTTAAAGCTGTAAATATACTTACCACTACAGCTGTTAAACCTGACCTCCCTCCCTCTGCAATTCCAGCAGTTGATTCAATATACACTGAGATAGTAGGAAGTCCAAAACATGCACTAAGAGTAGTTGAGAAAGAATCTACTATAAGAGCTTTATTCATATTTTTAGGCGTTCCATTTTCATCTATCATATTTGCCTTCTGTGAAGTACCTACCAAAGTTCCTATAGTATCAAACATATCCACTAATGAAAATGTTAAAATAACCATTACCACAGCTGTTATTGCTCCTACAGCGCCAGCCCCATTATGAGATACAAGACCACTAAAATCCATCTTCATAAATGTTGGTGCCAAAGATGGAGGAAGTGAGAATATTTTTACATTAACTAAATTTGTTATACCCATAGGGATTCCAATAAGAGTAGTTGCAGCTATGCCAATAATCATATATCCCTTAATATTTTTTACCATTAAAATTATCATTATGAAAATTCCTATAATAGTAAGTAAAATTCCCTTTTGAGTAAAGTCTCCAAATTGCATTAAAGTTCCTGGATTTGCTATTACTATTCCCCCATTTTTAAGTCCTATTAAAGCTATGAATAGTCCTATACCAGAAGTCATTGCGATTTTTAAATTTTGAGGCAATGAATTTACTATTAACTGTCTTAAAGATGTCACTGTACATATTATGAATACAATACCTGATATAAATACAGCTGCCACCGCTTGTTGCCAGGTAAATCCCATGGTTAAACATACTCCATAAGTGAAGAATGCTACAAGTCCCATACCTGGTCCTAGAACATATGGAAGGTTAGAATATAACCCCATAAATAATGTAGTTATTGTGAAAATAACACAAGTAGCTGTAAATATAGCACCTACTACAGGGTCATTTATTATACTTAAATTATTAGCTGCATCTCCTAAGGCTCCTTGAGAATTCATACCAGCTTCCTTAAGAATATTTGGAATAACTAATATGGCGTAGGCTATAGTTATAAAACTTGTTATTCCAGCTAAAATTTCTGTTTTAGTTGTTGTGCCATTTTCCTTTAACTTAAATAATTTTTCGAGAATTCCTTTATTATTCATACTCTCCTCCTAAAAATAAATATAAAAAGGCTACCATTGGATATAGGTAAATCCAATGGTAGCTACAGCTTCTAATTTTATATAGCAAAAACGGATTAACCCATAGCTAAGAAGTTTACGGCTTCTTGTAGAAACTCTTTGCCCAATTGCAAAAATTATATGGATATCATTAAATTATAAATTTATTATAACAGAGAATTTTCTAAATGCAACGGTATTATTTCCCACGATTCAACAAATTTAGATTTCATTTTAAATAAAAAACCACCATTGAATATAGATAAATTCACTGGTGGCTACAATTCTACTTTATTTGTTTATACTACTGGTCTATTACATGATATTCACTAATCCTGTTAAATAATCATTTTCTATCTTTATAATTCTCTTTAATATAAATCCCCTGTAGGTTTTTCCTTAACTTCACCAGGTTTTTCTATAACAGAAAAACCTATGCATCTATTTTTCTTATTTCCTTCTATAAATACATTTATATCTTCCATATTCCATTCTGATAGTTCTTCATCTCTAACCTTATTTATTTTTGATATAGTCTTTTCTAAATCAGTAGATTCCCCTACCAAATCTCCGATTTCTTTTATATATCTTATGAAAACCTTAAACTCTTCATTGGTATATTTAGAATGATGAGATGGTATATAATATTCAGAGCCATAAGAAATAAGCTTATCTAAAAGTGGATATAGCTTTTCTCTTGAATAACTCCATGGACCATTATACATATCTAAATACATCGCATCTCCCATAAATGTTACCTTTTCTTCTACTACATTTACTAAGCAGCAATCTTTTGAATGGTCAGCATTTATATATTCTACCATTACTGTTACTCCACCTAAATCTATCCCTATACTTCCATCAAATATAATATCTGCATTTGCTACTTCTATATTTCTATCATTATTTGGATGCTCTATTTTTATATGCTGTTCACAAAATTCTATTTCTTGTCCATTTTCTACTCTCTCCCTAATAGCCTTATCAGTCCATTCTAATCCTTTCATCCATTCTAATTTTTCATTAGACTTTTTATGTACTATATTAATTAAATTCATAGTTTTCATTCCCAAAACATGATCCCAATGCCAGTGGGTTAAAACTAAATATTTAATCTTTGGTATATCTAATTCCTGTACATAATTCAAAAACTTTTCTGCATGATCTTTTGAATTACCACCATCAATCACTAATGAATACGAATCTCCTACTACTAATCCTAAAACTGGTCTATCCCCTTCTTGTTCAAAATCCATATAATAAACTCTATCTGTTAATTTATTAAACATCTTATCTCCTCCTTCTATATCCTTGTCTTTTTACTTTACTATCATAATGACATATATATGATAAGCTCAATTACAAAATCGTTTATAGCATTGTTTAAAAGGAACTAATGAAGATCATAGCATTAAATGGAGTTAAAAAAAAGCAATATTAGTATTAGTTATTTCAACGATAATAATAGCCATAGAAAATAGATTTTTTCAATTTTCTTAAATAGTAATATTAAATCCTTTGATATTACTATTTAAGTTGACTAATCCATATAAGTTATTTTATACTTTTATTGGAATAATAAGTATCTGTAAATATATTATTGAAATTGTAACTAAATACAAAAGGAGATTATTTAATGGGTTTTATACGCAACTTATTCAAAGGAAAAAAAGACAAAAATCATATGGATTCAAATAATTTTTATAATACTCAAGAAAATGAAAATGCTTTAAATAATTCTGATTTAACAAATGAAGAAAAAGTACTTAATATACTGATTAATTCTGTTGAAAATAGTGTACTAGAATCTAATTCATTATTTATAACAGATATAAAGTTAAAAATAGAAGTACATGTTCCTCAAGCTACTGAAAATATGGCACAAGTTATATTTGTGTTAAAACATAATTTATTTAATGAAGAGTTTGTTGAATCATCAGCAGGTGTTGGAAATACTACAGATATAGCATTACAACAGGCAACTGCCAGCTTCTGTTTTTCTGCTTTATGTGGTATAACACATGCTTTAAAGGATGAAGATGGACAAGACTTTGAAAGTAAATTTAACAAAAAGATGAGTAAATTCAAACTATATAAAAGCTGCATATCATCTCAAGGTAAAAAGAAAGTTCAGCAAAATCCTATAGATTATTGGGAAGTTATTAATAATGAAATAAAAAATAGATTAGGCATCAAACCAGTATACTGGGTAAAAATATATCTTAGCAAAACTGCTAATTCAGTTAACTGTGAATGTCGAATAAATGGAATAGTAAGTAACAACATTACTAAAATATTAAATAAAATTGCAGAAGAATGGGATGTAGAAACTACTTTATATTCAGAAAAGCAATTCTTTGTTTTGATACAAGCTAAGGAAACCTACACTCAATACAAATTCAGCAAAGAACAAGTCATTCACAATACACTAAAAGCATTAGATTTGTTTAAATTATGTGATACAAACGAAAAATATGAAAATTTATATTATCAGTTCATAAAAATGTGTAATGATCCATCTTTAGCATGTGACTTATTTAACTTTATTCCAGAGATATTCTGTAAATTTATCTTTCCTGAAGTACAATATGCTGAGAATATGACACTATGTAGTAGCATCGAAAATGTTACTTTATTTAAAGATCAGCTTACTTCTTATAACTGGATATATCAAACTATTGATAATCAAATAAGAAGAGGTTGTTTTAATAATGATGAATTTAGAAATATTGTAACCTGCAGTGCTTCATTTAACGCTATAAACAAAGCTCTTAATGATGGAAGTAAAATAGAAGATTTACTTATGTGTCCTTTATCTTTTAATATTTGTGAAGATTACATTATTTCATAACTTATTTATTGTAAATTCCTGTACAACCTCAAACAGCAGATAGTTTCATGTCAAATCAAAACTATCTGCTGCTTTTATTTAATTACCTTAATATATATAACTTGCTTACAAGAAATTAAAATGTTCCAACATAAAATTATTTTTTATCTATCCTTATCTCTTCACCCTTTAATGCTTTTTCAAGTAATTCTGGAAGAAAATTGGGTGAACATGCAAAACTCGGTACTCCAAACTTAGCAAACTTATTTGCAAGATCCTTATTGTAATATGGTTCTCCATTATCACTTATTGCAAGAAGACACACAACAGTTACTCCACTTTCTTTAAGATATTTTATCTTATTTATTAGTGCACCCTGATTACCCCACTCTTCAAGATCTGATATGAGAAATAAAAGTGTTTTCTTTGGATCTCTTATAAACTGCTCACAATAAACTACTGATTTATGTATATCAGTACCTCCACCAAGCTGTATTCCAAAAAGCATATCAACAGGATCATCATATTTTTCAGTAAGGTCAACAATACTTGTATCAAATGCAACAACCCTTGTACTTACAGATGACATTTTTGCAAGAATACATCCCATTACTGTTGAATATAAAATTGATTCTCCCATTGATCCACTCTGATCAATATCAAGTATTATATTCCATCCATTTGCTTTATTCATATGCTCAAAAAAATACATTTTTTCAGGTATTATTTTATTTAAATCTTTATTGAAATTTTTTAAATTCCTTCTTATTGTATAGTTAAAATCAAGACTTGATGCTGTTCCTCTTGAAACATGATTCTTTTTGTTTAGTGCTGCAAGAACTGCTTTCTGCACATCATTATTTATTCTTTTATTTATATCCTCTACAATATTTTGTATATACTGACGTACACTTTCTTTTGAACGTTCTGGAACCTGGTTTTTGAGTGTTAATAATGTGCAAGCAAGATTTATATCTGGTGCCATTCCATTTAATACTTCTGGTTCAAGCAAAAGTTGTTTCATTCCTTTTCTTTCTATTGCATCATTTTGAATTACCTTAACTATATCCTTGTCAAATATTTTTCTTATGTCTCCAAGCCATTTTGAAATCTTAGGAGCAGAAAACCCGTTACCTGCACCGCCATATTTCTCAAGTTCATGATTGCTGTTGTCATAAATGGCATCTAATGCATTAGCCATTAGGAGTTCTTCTTTATCAAGTGCTATAATTCCTTTATCTCCAACTGTGCTTTTAAATGATTCCTCACTTTCTTTTCCAAGAACCATTCTCCACTTTTTTATATTTTCAGTTTTCTCCAAACATTCTACCCCCTAAAAATCATCAAAATTGAAATTATCAAGATCTTCTAATATTTTTTCTTCATCTTCTGATAATTCTTCATTTAAATATTCACTTAAATCATCTGCACTTATTCCCCATAAGTTTGCAAGATTTTCTGCTACCATATATTTTTCTTTTCCATTAAAGGTACTGAATGTTCTGTGAAGAAATACTACTGCACTTTTGAATTCTTCCTTATCAAGATTCATAATATATTCATCAAGCTTTTCCCATATAGTGAGATTTCCTAAAATAACATATCTGTTTCTACATGCCAGCCCTTCAAACCATCCTGCTCCTATATCTGGTGGAATTCCTGGAAGAAGTCTTCTTCCAATTTCACTGCTAAGCATTTCCTTATCAATAAGTCCTCTTTCTATAAGAATTGAACATGCTATTCCTGAAAGTTTTGAATTTCTGTCATCTCTGTTTGAAAGCTCTATGAGTTCTCTTATATAAATTTCAGTATTAACTACATCCTCATGGTATTGTGCTATTACATCAAGCTGTTCAATTGATTTGCTTAATAATTTTGCTGCAGCATCATCACAGTTTGAACATTCAACCATTATAAGCGCTGCCCTTAAAAACAGTTCTGATAAAATTGGCTTTAATATTTCTGTGTCTATCTTTCTTATTGTTCCAAATCTAATTATATATGATAAATTAAATGCAACTTCTGAAATTTCATCTAAAGCATTTATATCCACTGCAAGTTTCTGAAGTATATTAATTGAATATGATGCCATTTTATCCATACCACACTCATAACATTTTGAAATCATCTCTGAAACTTCTTTTATCTTACTTGCTTTATCAAGCCTATCTTTCAGTACATACGCTGCTGCTATCTCTATTGTATCCCCCATTAGTGATGCTTCAACTATTTCAATTTCAGTTTCAGGCCTCCATGCTAATGTCCATGCTTCCTTCCAGTTATTATCTCCATTTAATCTTCTCTGAATTTTACCAAAAGAAATATTTAATACCTCAAGCTGATGTAAAAATGATGAACGATTTAAATCCATAAAAGCTGATTTCTCACTTTTTACTCTTCGGTTTTCCCTCAAATCCAAAGTTACATCAGTAGCAACTAAAGTTTTATATGAAGTAAGCTTTAAATCCTTTATCATAAAATTAAAATTATTTTGCAAAGATGTATTACACATTCCTTCTGGAAGATGCCCTATTTTAGTACCTATTTCAACTTCAGCAGCTGCTGTCACAATTTTACTGAACGTTCCTTCTCCAAGACATGTTTTTGCCCCGTCCCTTAAGTCCTGAAGAATAGGAATATTCCCTCCATGCATATTTGAAAGTGCTTTTGCAAGTCTTACGGCTTCTATAACTTCTGCTGATGACTTTATATGACCTTCTTTTCTCATACTTCTTACTATTACAGTAAGATATCTTTGTGGAAGTTCATCAAGTTTATTTTCATTTAATAATTTCCACATCATTTCAAAATAATTTGGTGCCTTATTTCCTGCCCCATAGCCACTTCTATCACTTAACCTGTAATATGAATAAGGCATAAGAGTAAGCTTTGAAGATTTTCTAGGAAGTTTTTTTATTTCTTCTTCACTAAGTGGTAAAGTCTTTTCACTCATAAGGCTTAATGTATGATATGCACCAGTGACTATTACCATTTTATTTTCTCTGTAACCGTCTTTTACAGCCCTTTCAATTTCACTTTTCATAAAAGCTTCTCTTAAAATATTTCTCGCATCATCTTTTTGTCTGCTTTCCTGTATCTGCCTTAAATTGCTTCCAAATTCCATCATGGCCTGTCTATAATAATTATAGTCAAGATGTTCAAAGTTCCTTTCCCAGAATGCATCATAGTCAAATTCATCACATGATCTATATAATGTTTCATATATATCTGTATAAATTTCATCTTCATTACTGATCTGTTTATCATTAAGTTCCAGATCCTTTTTTATATTGGAATCATCAGATCTTTCTGTATTTTCTTCGTCTTCACAAAGCATATTTTCCATTGCCAAAAACACATCTGATGGCAAATCAATAAAACGTACTTCCTTGTTATTAGATTTTGCCCATTTTATTGCAACATACTCTGGTGAATATGATGCAAGAGGATAAAGAATTGTTTTAACAGGCATTTCATCCGTATAAGCTAATATTGCAATTGGAGGCACAACATGTCTATTTACTATATTATCAAGTTCATTATTGGCATCACTTGGCCCTTCTACAAGTACAATATCGGGATTTATCTTATCTAAGTATTTTTTTAAAGCATATGCTCCATTAGGGGAAAGATGTCTTACAGGGAAGAAGCTGGCTGCATAATTTTTTTCATGGATATTTACTTCTTTATTGCTTCCACTCATACTTTTTTCTCACTTTCCTTAAAACTTTTTTCAATTAATAGTCTAAGAATTCATCTCATTGCATGCTGTATAAAGCTCACGCCACTCTTGTCCTCTTTTTTTCAATATATTGTTTAGATATTCCTTCCATGCCAGAACATCTTTTTCATCATCTTTTATAACTGCCCCCTGAAGTGAAGAAGCAAGATCATAATCGCTTATATCACCATTTCCAAATCCGGCTGCAAGTGCCATACTATTTGCAAGAAGTGAAATAGCTTCTGCTGTAGATAATACACCTGAAACAGGCTTTATTTTTTGTTTTCCATCAATTGTTACACCATTTCTTAATTCTCTAAATATAGTAACTACCTTTTCTATGATTTTTTCTGATGGAAGTGGTGAATTAAGTTGAAGATTTTCTGAAAGTTGTGCAACCCTTTTTGTTACAATATTAACTTCTGTCTGCATATCATCAGGAGCTGGAAGAACAACTATATTAAATCTTCTTTTAAGTGCTGCTGACATTTCATTTACACCTTTATCTCTTGTATTAGCTGTAGCAATAATAGAGAAACCTCTTGTTGCTGGAACTTCTTCTCCAAGTTCAGGAACTGAAATCCTCTTTTCTGAAAGAAGTGATATAAGCGCATCCTGAACTTCAGATGGACATCTCGAAATTTCTTCAATACGCGCTATTCCCCCTTCTTCCATTGCACTATAAACTGGACTTTTTATAAGAGCTTCTGGAGTTGGACCATTAGCAAGAAGCATTGCATAATTCCATGAATAACGAATCTGTTCTTCTGTTGTACCTGCTGTACCTTGTACAACTTTTGTGGAATTTCCATAAATAGCGGCAGTCAAATGTTCTGAAAGCCATGATTTTGCAGTTCCTGGTTCACCAACTAATAAAAGTGCTCTGTCTGTAAGAAGTGTTGCAATACATATTTCAACAAGCCTCTTGTTTCCTATATATTTAGGAGTTATTTTCTTTCCATCAACTTCACCGCCTATAATATATGTAAGAACTGCTTTAGGAGACATTTGCCATCCTGATGGTATTGAATTTTCATCACTTTTCTTTAAAATATCAATTTCTTTTTTATAAAGAACTTCTGCTGGATGTCTTAATATATCTTTTTTCTTTTTCATTCTACGTTTATCCTTCCCGCTTCTAATTTTTATCATTTAATTTTTCAAATGTTATTTATAATTCCACTAAAACAAATATGTTTATCTACCTAAAGCTAAAATGTCTATAAGACAATCAATTCTCTTTAATACAGCATCATCATAAAGTACATATTCTGATACTTCATTTTTAAGATTTTCTAAAAATGTAATATCATCAGCATTCATATATACTTGATAAGCAGGTGTTAAATATCTGAAATATTTTGAAAAATATAAAACATTATTCATGGCTTCTTCTTTGGCTCCAATTTTAAATAATATTGTCATTATACTTCTTATTCTGTTTCCATCACATATATTTTTACTATGGTTTGTGTCAAGATAATATACTTTCTTGCCTTTTGATTCAGGTTCATTTTTCATATTTTCAATATAATTTAAACAGAACTTTTTTATCCTGCTTTTTTCTTGATCATTTAGATCTTTGCTTACAAATTCATATGCATAATCAATAAGGTTTTTATCATTCATTGCAGTATATACCCATCTTTCGTCCCACGGCTTAAATTTTATTATATTTACAGGTATACGATCAGATGCTCCTACAACATAACCTGACATATAATAATAATTAAACATAATTTTTATTGAATTTGAAAGAGTTGATTCATTTGGTGAAAACTTCTTATTTATAATTTTTGAAAATTCTTCAAATATCTCTTCTTTTGAATATATCTTTTGTGCAGCTGCAAAACTTATTCCAATATAAAATTCACTCTTTTTCTTAAGATCAAAAAGATATTTATATACCGCCTCATCGTTCTGATAAAAAAGGTTTACTGCTGCATTTCTCTTATAATCTCCTAAATTAAATTCAAAATCAACAGCCTTCTTTAAGACTTCTATAATCCTTTTGGATTTAAAATTCTTTGATGCATCAAGCATTTCATAAAAAAACTCATAATCCTTAGTATTTTTTTCTCCAAATTCCTTTGTCATGCTTTCTTCAATAAGTTCAATAATTTCATCTTCTTTAATAAATAGTCTTTCATTTAAAACTTCATTTAAAAATTTTATATTTTTTAAACAATATTTTTTAACTTCTTCATCTGCCTTTTCAGTATCCATACATGCTAGCGCTAATATTCTTGCTTCTTTTAATGCTTTCTTTTTTAATTTTAAATCCAAAAGAAATTGTTCATTATTTCTATCATCTTTTAATGCTTTGATTGCTGCAGATATTACATTATCAGCATCCTCTTCAAGAACACACTTTTTATAAAAATTATTATATTTTTCTTTTCCAACATTAGATATTATTTTTACAATATTGCATTTTGCAACTTTATCACTTTTTTCAAATTTCTCCATTAATATATGTACAATATCCTCATTATATTGTGAAAGAATAGTTACAATACTAAAATCATACTCATATACATATGAATTAGATAATTCGCCTAATAAATCATTTAATAGCCTGTAATCAAAAAGTTTATTTTCCTTAAATGCTTTTTTTAATGAAGCCCATTTTGTAGTAGTTCCACCTTTTAAAATTTCTTTTATATTTCTTATTTCTGAATATCTTAAGACTGAAGTTCCTTTTATATTTTCATCAATTTCAAATTTTTCTTCCTTTTCAATGCTTTGGGAATTTCCCTGTGTATATAAAACTGCATTAATTAAATTCACAAGCTCACACATTATAATATAAGTATTTTCACTACCTTCATTTAAAAGACCTTCAAGCGTTGAATATATTTTAGAAAAAACTTGTGCTTTACTGCTTAATAACTTTATTTTCTCAGATATTTTCTTAAGTCTGAAATCATCACTTAAAGACTTTGTTCCCAAAACAGCAGCTTGTCCTAAGGAATGTTTTAACTGTATTAATAATTCGTTCATAATATCACCTTTTACTATCCTAATATTCTTATAATTTGATCATCTGTAACAATACTTATAGGCTGCATTGTAAGTTTTCCTGTATTTAAATCATGTTCAAATATACCAAGCATTACATTCTCTTTTAAATCTTTACTACCAAGCATAAACTTTAAATTTTCAAGTGTTGAAGGCATTGAGGTATCTTTTGTATTTTTAAGCATAATTGTTTCTCCATGGTCATCCTTTATTGCTAACTCCTCTCCAAACTTAACTAGCTCATTATAATGCATTAAGAAAATTGGATGTTTATCACATAATGTATTTTTAAGCTGAATCTTTACTTCTTTTAAAGCTTCTTTATAATTTGTCTTAGCAGATTTTCTTATTTCTTTTATATCTTCTTTTGAAACTTTTCTCATAACTCCGCCTTCAAATCTTATACGTGGATTATTCTGACCTGGATAAATATAAAATTCAGGTACCTCAAAAACTTCAAATATCGTATCTTCTTCCTTAATTTTGTTACTTATTCGATAAGGTCTGTAATTCATCGTCTTATAGATCTTATCTTCACTAAGATTTATGTAAAATCCTGTATCAATATAGGTTTTTCTTAAGTCATCTTCTTCACAATAAAAACCAAGCTGTAATAACTTTCCATTTTCACTGTAAAAGCCAAGATTTCTGAGTTCACTAAGTTTCCATATATAACCGAGCTTTGTAAATATATCAGCACTCTCTTCATCTATAAATTTCTTTTCTTTAATATGCTTATTTAAAACAGCTCTAGCTTTTACATTAAGATTTTGAATATATCCTAATGAATCCAATGTTTTTTCATAATATATTTCATCCTCTATATCTCTATCTTCTTTAATAATTCTTAAATTTTCTAAAATATCCCCCATTATTACTGAATGTTCTGGAAGATAATAATTACTGTTTAAAGATTTTATTAACTCTTTGTTGTATATCTTTATCTGTGATAATGTAATAGATGCAAGTCCAACTGAAAGCGTGTCATTTATAAATTTATCTACAATTTCTAAACCTTCAAGCTGTGTTTTCATTTTCTTTATAAATGCACTTACATTAACCTTCTTAGGCTTTATTATCTCTTCTTTTTTCTTTTCTTCTTTCTTTTCTATTTTTTCTCTTTTCCTTAAAACATCCTCAGGAATTTCCCCTGTTTCAAACTTACTGCTATCTTCAAAATATTGATATAAAAGTGCAGTTGCATGTTTGCATGGGATCTGTCTGCTTGGACAGCTACATCTGAAAACAGGTTCATTTTCATTAATAAAGTCTACTGATACTATATAATTCTTTTTTCCACTCCCCATACACTCCCCATAAATGAGAGTCTTATCTCCTATAATATGTGTTTTTATAATTTGATTTTTGCTTACAAGCTTTTTTGCATTATTAAATGAACTTGCATTATAAGCAGTTGATTCAACATATTCTTTGGTTAATTTCAAAATAACGTCACCTAACCTTATAACAATTTTTTAATTTTTATGTAATAAATAGTATTATACAATCAGTTTATCATATTTATGTAATATACTTAATATTTTTATATAAATTTAATAACATAAAATATATATTATGTTATTAAATTGAAACTAAATTAATTGTATATTATTGTTAATCTAAAGTATAAAAATAAAAAATGCTAAAAATCCACGAAAATGAACTGCTCCCTGTCTAGTAGACAGAGAGCAGTTCAAAATCCAATATTCAGATTTTCATAGTTTTCCTTATACTCCTATTATATTTAATACTTAAATTTATATATCATCTTAAATAAATATTAAAAAACAAAGTCTTTTAACATATTATTTAATTTTTCAAAAATTCTCAACACAAACTTTAATATATAAGGTAAGAAGAATGATGCTAATAATACTGAAGTAGCCAAAATCAGTATATTATAATTTATAACTTGTCCTAAATTAACCTGATATAGATGTATAGCCCCTATTGATATAGATCCAACTATTAATACTTTAGATGCTATCCATGAAACTACATTTATGATCTGACATAATAATATTATTATTGATAATACAGCTATTAATGGTAAAGCTAATATCTTAAATGGTAACATAAACAAATCAAATATTTGCTTAGTATTACTTTTTGGACTTTTTTCAACCATTTTTTGTTTTCTAAGTTTTTCTTCTCTATTATCATTCCTATTATTTTTCTTATCTTTATTTTCTGAAAATCCTCTTTTACCATCGTCTTTCTTTTTTGTGCTAGTATTTCTAACTTTGCTTTTTGATCTATTTCTAGAAACTGAATTTCTATTTTTATTATTAACTTCCAATTCCTTTTCTATTTCTTGCGGCTGCATAATTAGCGTTTCATTTTTATCCATTAGTGGACTTTCTTCTAACCTATTTAAAGCTTCATATGCCTCATTAAATAACTTCAAAAATTCATTAAGTCGTTTTTCATTAACTACTTCCTTTTTAATTTTTTCTACTTGCTTTTCATACGCTTCTCTTATTTCTTTTTTTGATGCATTTTTTTCTACACCTAATATTTTATGATAATCCATCATTTATCATCTCCATTTAAATATGCTATTCCTGCTGCCAGTGCTGCTTCTATCCCCTTTAATCCATTTGTATTTGGTACAATAACACTTTTTACATTTTTAATAATGTTACTGCTTACCTCAATTTTACATTTTTCAGTAACTCCACCTAAAACCTCTCTAGCCTTAGCTCCTCCATAAGCTATTGCAATTGGTTCTGTGCATTCCATTGCTGGAACTAGTTCTTCCTTCAATATTTGAACATAAGCATTATAGATTCTATCATTTTTTTCATACTAAATTACTCCCTTACATAGCATTTACCAGTTTGTAAGTAGTTTATTTGGATTTTCACCTTATTATTACTTAAAATATTATACTGAAAATTAAAGTTAATTTAAAGTACTATCGTTCATCAAGAAACGTTTAGAGATTTTAAAACTAATGGATTTAATATAGACGATACTAGGGATAATTGGCTAAATAAAAATAAAAGAGTTGTATAAAAACATAATTTTACACAACTCTTTTATAATTATATACTTCTTGCTACTTCATATGCATCCCATATAGCATACATGATATTCTTTACTTGTTTTGCATCTCCTAATATATATAAATCTTCTATTTCCATTTTCAAATCATCATATAAATTTTTATTTGATCTATATCCTATAGACATTATTACTGTATCTGCCTCTAATATTTCTTCTATACCATCACTGTTTTTAACTATTGCTCCTTCATCATTAGCTGCTGCTATAGATGTTGATGTTATTATTTTAACATTTTCATATTTTAATAAATCTTTAAGCATATCATAGTTCATAAACGGTAAATTGTGAGGTCCTCCTAAAATTTCCTTACTTTCCTCTACCATTGATGCCTTAGAAATTACAAATGATATATTAACTATTTCTAGAGGTGTAATTTATGATTGGTGCTTAAAACATGGAAATTTGAACTTAATAGAGAAGGGTTGCAAACTAACTAAAGTTTATTTAGATTCCTATTTAGTTAATAGTTGTCCTTAGATTTTGAATTTATAATACCAATTATTATTGCAATTAAATTATTTAATCTTTTCGAAGATAAAAGTATAATTTTTTCAGTGTTTTTTCAAATGTATTCTTGATTATTAATCATAAAAAAGGCACCTTTTCTTAGTAAATTTATTTGTTGCAAATAAATTTTACACTAGAATTGGTGGTTTTTTATTATTTTCATATTAATTTTTTTCTTAGAATGAATTTTGGAAATTATCTAGTTATTAGCTATCCATAGCCTACCTCTATTCTTATATCAATTTTTCTAAATTAATCACCAATTCACTAATAACTCCAACATACCTACGAATAATTACATTTAGTGTTTACTTTGTACTATTTATGTACTCCCTGTAAGTTAAATGAACTGTAAATCCTGTATCGTCAAATTTATAGTTTGTATTTTCAAGAGGAGGATTGCCAGATGCTAAATTTATTCCAATAGAATAAAGAGCTTCAGCAAGATCGTGAGGATCTAAAGCAACAGTACCTGTCATAAAACCTTTTTGTATTAAATCTTTGGCAGCTGGCATTCCATCAATACCTAAAACTGGAATTGTTTCTGATTTATTTCCTTTATTATATCCATACTTCTGTAAAGCCTCAACAGCACCTACTGCCATAGCATCATTATTAGAAATTATAGCTTCAATTTTATTACCATATTTAAGAAACAGAGCTTCAATAGAACTTTTAGCGCAATCTTGCATCCATTCACAGTTAGAGGATGTAATCTCTTCTGTTTTTATTCCAGCCTCTTTAAGTGCTAAAATAGAGTATTTTGTTCTTAAATATGTTAATGGGCTACCAATTCTGCCTTTTAACATAACATACTGCAATACATCATCATGATTTTTATCTATGAACTCTTTATTAGAATTCCATTCATTAGCAAGTATTTTTCCTTCCATAGTACCCGATTGCTCAAAATCTGCTCCAATAACAACAAATCGCTTATACGGTTTAATAAAGTTTATTATTTCTTCAGTGGGGTCTGGATTTAAAATTAAAGGAATATTTTTTCTCATGATTTTAATTAAAGTACTTTTTACATCGTCTAAGTTATGAGTAATTAAATTTATAATAAAAAGGTCATATTCTTCTGTAAGGGCTTTTTCTATACTTTCATTTTGTAAACTTTGATTATCTTTTGCATCAAAGAATGTAAATTTAACTTTATCTTTATTTTCTTTTTCAATACGTTCCAAATTTTGTTTAAGTAAAGAAACATACATAGCATTAGAATTGTCTAAGAATACACCTATCTTAACTGGAGTTTCTTTACTAAAATTTGAATTAGCAAATACATTATTTTTCAAAACTCCTATTAGAATAATTGGAATCATAATAAATATTAATATTTTTTTTAAAATGCTCATTTAAATCCTCCAAGATATCTCTTTAATTATAATAATTAATTTTAGCATTTGTATTAATAATAAAAAATATTCTAATTCAATATACTTTTCCTTAATTATATTTTCATTACATGATTTACCTTCTACAATACATTTTATATTAAACATATTGCTTTATTTAATTGCATTAATCAATTCATCTAATCTTCTTTTGCTTTATCCATTTATGAACACTTTATTTTTTAACTAAATAATATTTTATTTAGTTCCACTTAAAGTGTACACTATTTTATACTAACACCAGTATAAAATTTACTTTAAGTCAAATAATAACTGTATATTATTAAGATTAGGAGGTAAAGAAAATTGAATGAAGGATTAGTAGTTTTTGTGCGTTCTATTATCGGATTTTTTTCCTTACTTATTTTTGCTAAAATATTAGGTAAACAACAAATAAGTCAATTAAGTTTTTTCGATTATGTCCTTGGAATAACAATTGGATCTATTGCTGCAAGTCTTACAACAGACTTATCTAGTAGAGCTTGGCCTCATTTTATAGGTCTTTTTGTTTGGGCTCTACTAGGATATACAATGGAATATATTACATTAAAATGGAGATATGCTTCAAAATACATAGATGGAGAACCTACAATTATAATTATGAATGGTAAAATAATGGAGAATGCATTACGCAAAATGAAATACAAAGTCTCTGATATCATGGGACTATTAAGAAATAAAGATGTTTTTGATTTGTCACAAGTGGATTTTGCAATTATTGAACCAAATGGACAATTATCTGTACTTAAAAAACCACAATATGAACCTCTAACACCTAAAGATATGAATATTACTAAAGCGTCAACAGGCATAAGTACAGAACTTATTTACGATGGAATACTTATACATCAAAATTTAAAACAACTTAATAAAACTGAAAAATGGCTTATGGATCAGCTAAAAATGTACCAAATCAAGGATGTTTCAGAGGTATTTCTTGCAACACTGACTCCTTCTGGTTCCTTGTATATAGATAAATATGATGATCACACTGTAAAAATAACTGATGTTGGTGATTATAAGGGCCCATATTAAGGAGGAAAACTATTATGAGAAAATTTTTAGTCATAACTACACCTATAGTAGCATTAATTCTTTTTGTAGTAATTATGCTTAGTAGTACTATTTTAAAAAAATCATTAGGAAAAAATGATAATATTCCTGAGTCAATACAATTGATTATTCAAGATGTAGAATCAGAAAACTGGGAAGATGCTAGTGATAAAACAAAAAATTTGTCAAATGTTTGGAAAAGAGTAGTTAAAAGAATTCAGTTTAGTTCAGAAAGAGATGAAATAAATTCTTTTCAAGAGAGTATGGCACGTCTTAATGGTGCCATAATGGCAAAAGATAAATCTGCTTCACTTATTGAATTAAATGAAGCTTATGATCATTGGGATGGATTAGGTAAATAAACTCTAAATGTGTTATAAAAAGCATAGTTATAATATGCTTTTTAACAATTATTTTTATATTGAAATTTTATTTATGTAATTAATTTATAGTTTAATAATTCCAGTAAGAACTCAAAATTATATTACATATTAATATACTCCCATATCTATAAAATATAAATTTAACTAGATATGAGAGTATATCAATTATTAATTAACTATTTATTATATTGAGGTTCTTCTTGTTTTACAAAATCAAGTCTTGATTGAATTGTTTGTTCTACATTTTCCATTGTATTTGCAAGTTGATTAAACATTTGTTTTGCTTCTTGATTATCTGTATCTAAAGAAAATGTCTTCATATCAGCACCTAATCCCTTAGCACTAGCTAATGCTGTTTCAAGTTTTGTTCCTGTTGGCATAACAACTCCTCCTTTGTATTTTTTGTTGCAATTATATTTTGTTCATAATCCATTTAAATATTCAATTTATTCATAATGAAATATATTCCTTTTTAAATCTAGTTTATATTTATTAATCCTTAACAATTTGTCTTTAATAATTTAAATAAATATATATATTAAAAATGAATTAAAACTAAGATTATTGGTTAAAGTAACCTAGAAAACAACTTAATAAATATAAAGGAGACTTTTATATGACTGCGATTTCAAAGGTAAAAGAAACATTAGCTACACTAAAGGGGTCTGAGTCCACCTTAAGAATGTATTCATTGCAAGAACGTGATAAAGAAGCTAGCGCTATTTATAATCAGGCATATAAAGAAATAAATGAAATTAAAACAGACTTAGAAAAAAGAATAGGCTTTATGGAGTTTGAGGAACCCCAATATAAAGGCAACTAAGTGAGGTGGCATATGGATTCTTGGTTAATACTATTATTTAATTCGATAATTTTATTTTTTTTAACATTAGTTATAACAAAATATATGAAAAAAAAGACCTTATCTAAGGCTACACCCTTTGATTTTATTTCTTATGCCGTCATTGCTATTATAATTACTTTAATTTCTTTAAATATAGTTAATAATATTTACTTCGGATTAATTACACTGTCTGTTTGGGCACTGATGCCTATTATCTTAGATTATGCTTCCATGAGAAGTAAATGGATTTATAACCTAATGCACGGTAAAGAACGGGTTCTTGTTAAAAACGGTAAAGTTATGGAAGATAACTTATCCAAAGAAAGAATTACAGGGCAAGAATTCCTACAACAAATGCGTTTAAAAAAAGTATTTAACTTAGCCGATGTTGAATTTGCTGTAATGGAAACAACTGGAGATATAAATATTAGTTTAAAAGCTGATAAAAAGCCCATTACCCCATATGATTTAGGAGAAAAAGTAGCACCTAAGACTGAACCACAAACAGTTATTTTAGATGGAAACATATTAAATGAAGGTCTTACTAATGCTGGATTAAATCGAGGCTGGCTTACAACTCAGCTAGAAATCAAAGGGGTTATCCTTGAAAATGTTTTTCTTGGTCAAGTAGATTCTTCTGGCGACTTATATATAGATCTTTTTGATGATATGATACAAGTCCCTAAAACACAAATTAAAGAAATGCTCTATGCTAGTATTCAAAAAAGTCAAGCAGATCTTATTTCATTTTCTTTAGACTGTGACAATGAAGATGCAAAAACTATGTACTCACAAAGTGCTAAAAAATTAGAAAAAACCATAAAAAAATTAGAACCATATTTATTACGTTAGAAGGTGAAATAAATGTCAAATATGAAAAAGAAAAAAATGACCTCAGCTCAGCAGCAATATGATACATTAGTAAATAGTATAGAACCTAAAAGACCCATTTTAACTAATTGTATTAGAGCCTTTCTCGTAGGTGGCACAATATGTACAATTGGGCAAGGACTACAGTGGATTTTTATTAACTACTTTAATTTTGATGAAAAAACCTCAGTAGGTCCTACGTCCCTAGTTTTAATATTTTTTGCAGCTTTATTTACTGGCCTTGGAATTTACGATCATCTTAGTCAGTGGGCTGGATGTGGATCTGCTGTTCCTATTACAGGCTTTGCCAATTCTATAGCTTCTGCTTCAATTGAACATAAAACTGAAGGATTTGTACTTGGAGTAGCTGGAAATATGTTCAGTCTTGCAGGCGCAGTTATTGTTTATGGAGTTTTTGCTTCTTTTGTAATTGCTACAATAAAAATAACAATAACATGGTTGGGGGCGATGTAAATGCTTAAAGGACATCAATCCTGGATTTTTAATTCTAAACCTACAATATTAGCTTCTGCCGCCGTTGGTGGTCCTTTTGAAGGTAATGGTGCTTTAGCTGATGACTTTGATATACTTTATGATGATTTATGGCTTGGGCAAGATAGCTATGAAAAAGCAGAAAAGGCTCTACTTGAGCATGCTTGTGAAAGAGCAATACAAAAATCAAAGATACAAAAAGAAAATATTAACTTTTTCTTAAGTGGAGATTTAATGAATCAAATCATTTCTAGTAGCTTTACTGCAAGAACTTTAGGAATACCTTATTTGGGAATATTTGGTGCTTGCTCTAGCTCCATGGAAGGTTTAGCATTAGCTGCTCAATTAATAGAAAGTAAAGCAGCTAAATATGTTATAGCAGCTGCAAGTAGTCATAATGCAGCTGCTGAAAAACAATTTAGATATCCTACAGAATATGGTGTGCAAAGACCACCTACTGCTCAATGGACAGTAACTGGCGCTGGAGCTGCAGTCCTTGGACAAAATGGAAACGGACCTAAAATAACTTCTGCGACCATAGGAAGAGTAGTAGATATGGGTATTTCAGATCCATATAACGTTGGTGCAGCCATGGCACCAGCAGCTGTAGATACCATTGAAGCGCATTTTAGAGATTTAAATATTGATGCTTCTCATTATGATCTTATTGCCACTGGTGATTTAGGAAAAGTTGGCCATGAACTTGCTAATGCTTTATTAAAAAAACATGAAATAAATATGCCAACGGATATATTTACAGATTGTGGTCTTTTAATATATAAAGAAGACCAACCAAGCTTTTCTGGTGGAAGTGGCTGTGGTTGTTCTGCTACTGTAACTTATGGACATTTACTTAATCGTATGCGAAAAGGGGAATTAAAGAAAATATTGATTGTTGCAACAGGTGCCTTAATGTCTCCTATCTCCTTCCAACAAAAGGAAAGCATACCTAGTGTTGCCCATGCTGTTTCTATAGAAATGTAAAAAAGAAGGTGTGAGTTAAGTTATGGAAAAATTTATTTTTGCATTTATAATAGGTGGATTAATTTGTGTTATTGGGCAACTTATAATGGATACTTTAAAGATTACCCCTGCACATACAACTTGTACACTAGTTGTAATTGGTGCAATTTTAGGTGGATTTGGTCTATATGATCCTTTGGTGAAATTCGCAGGTGCTGGAGCATTTGTACCTATAAGTAGCTTTGGAAATACCCTTGTAACAGCTGCTATAACTGAGGCTGAGCAAACGGGTTTTATAGGAATATTTACTGGTGTTTTAAAGACAGTAAGTGTAGGTGTTTCCTCCGCAATAATATTTGGATTTATTTCTGCCATGATATTTAAACCAAAAGGTTAGGCATATGAAAAAAAATCTTTCATATGCCTACATATATTTAATTGATGTAACAACTAAAATAACCCACTGCAACACTTACATTAGTGTTGCAGTGGGTTTCAATGGTGGAAACAAAGAAATTTAATTATTGTTAATTTTAATTTGTTTACGTTTTTCATTAGGAGAACAATCATATTCATCCTTAAATAACTTCGTGAACATTTTATAGTTTTTAAAACCATTACGTTCGATAATTTCAGAAATATTATGATCCGTGTTTACAAGCTCTATGTAAGCATGTTCCAGACGAATACTATTTAAATATTTTAAAAATGTGATTCCCATATATTTTTTAAAAAAACGAGAAAAATATTCTGAATTTAAATAAAGTTCACTTGCAACAGACTCAAGCGTTATATGCTCTGAATAATGTTTTTTACATAATCTATTATTAAAGCTAATTTATCCAGATATTTATCACTATTCTTATTGTCAAATTTTTTATCGATTTTACTAAATTCCTTTACTAAAATAAATAGTAAATTAAAAATCAAACTGTTAATTTTAAGTTTATATCCTAATTCTTTTTTATTATAAATAGCAAGAAAACTAACTAAAATTTCTTTCAACTTATTAAGGGAAGGTATTTTCTCTGTAATAGTTGGTTACAAAAGAATTTTGTTGTAGACATATTGTCAATATACTTTTCACAAAACTGATAAGGTATTTGTAGTACTACAGCCGTATTCCCATACTTACACATTGTTGAGTGAATTTCAAGAGAATTAATAACTATTAAATCGTTTTCTTTTAAATTATAATCTATACCATTTACGTTTACTTCAAGACTTCCAGTTATAATGTATATCATTTCAATGCTACGATGCCAGTGCTTCGAGATTATACTGCCTTTATCATCATAATATTGAAACTTAACACTAATATCTTGATTAATGTTTATCGTTTCATGTTCAAAATCCATATAATCACCTTTTATTATATTTATTGTTTGAATTATATCATAGCAATTATCTACTGACAATAAGAATAAAAAATCTTTTTTATTACTAGCAGAATATAGCCACTACTTTATACTAACACCACTTTTTATTTTATTTTCAATAAACTTTATAATAAAAAAACTAGGTATTTATTAAATGAGCAAATTTCATATTTGCTCAGTAGCTATTTTACTGGTTTTGATTTTGCTGCTTTTTTTGTTAATAAATCGCATACATCAGTGCCCAACTTTTCACTATATTCAAAATCTTTAGCACAGAATGTTCTTTTAAGATAAACCTGATCCCTGAGTAACACCAATTACATGCCACTTATTAGGTACTGCATGACATAAAGTATGAACTCTTCCCTCTTTATCAAATCTTGGTGTATCTGTTGCTGCAAATACTACTCCTGATGAACCTATTATAGTTGATATTATTCCCTCATTTACTATTCCATTTCCTATAGCTCCAGCTGCTTGATCACCTGCGCCTCCAACTACTGGTGTATTTACTTCTAGTTTTGTAAGCTTAGCAGCTTCTTCTGTAACATATCCACTAACAACAACCGATTCATAGACATCTGCTAATATATTTTTATCTATATTTAAATCCTTAAGTAATTCTTCACTCCAATTTCTAGTATCTATATTTAACATTTGCATTCCACTAGCATCTGAAACTTCTGTTGCAAATGTATTTGTTAATTTAAATCTTATATAATCCTTTGGAAGAAGTACTTTATATATCTTTTTATAATTATTAGGTTCATTATTTCTAACCCATAATAATTTTGAAAGCGTAAATCCAGTTAATGCAGGGTTTCCTGTTATTTTAATTAATCTTTCTTTTCCTATAACTTTTGTCATATAATCGCATTCTTTTTCTGTTCTTTGATCACACCAAATTATAGAATTTCTAATTACTTTGCATTCTTTATCCAATAAAACAAGCCCATGCATTTGACCACTTAATCCAATACCTTTAATATCAGATGCTTGTACATTACTTTTTTCAATAACATTTTTTATCCCATTAACACATGCTTGCCACCAATCCTCTGGATTTTGTTCTGCCCATCCTACTTGTGGTTGAAATAAATCATATGCATATGTTGCAGTTTTTATTGTGTTTCCTTCTTCATCAAATAATGCTGTTTTAGTTCCTAATGTTCCAATATCCAAACCTAATAAATATCTCATAATTAAACCTCCCATTTTTATACACATATTTTTATTTATACTTAAATCACAACTTTTAAAATATCTTTTAATAAGTTTATTGTACGTACTATTTTACTCTTAGTAAACATTTTTCAGTAAACTTTTACATAATTATTTAAAATGTTCTTAATGTAAATAATATTCCTTATTACTAATTGCTCCTTTAATCACTAAGAACGTAGTATTTATCTCAAAACTTCTTCAATTCTACTAGTATCAAATGAGTTCGGGTTCTTAAATTATACTGTATTAACAGAATCTACACTCAAAGTAAGTAATAATTATCTTTAAACTTCCCCCTCACATTTTATTTATTAACTTTTTACATTTTTATATTTTGATAGCGCTCTAATGTCTATCAATATTTTTACTAGAAATTTATTTTCTATAATTTTTCACACTACAAAAAGGGCTACTAAAAAAAATTAAAGATCTGACTTTAATTGAATATCGAAATCAGATCTTAGCTTCATAATTTTATTTTTTCATCTATACTACTTGATATTAAACAAAAACTACTGACAAATCAGGCATTAGAATTGTATCAAGTACTCCACTTCAAATTATTTCATCAAATTTAGGTTATAGTTTGGCTTGTGTTTCAACATAAAGAAGTCTAATTTCTAAAATTTATTTACAAAGATGAATAGCGTAACCTTCTTCCGAGAATAATAAAAAAGTAAAGTAAGGTGGTGATACTAATGGGTAAATGTCAATATAACAAAAACAAGAATGATAAGAGTAATACTGACAATAATAAGAACAAACCTGATATTGCTTCATTATGAAATTATGTATACATAAATAACAGCATTTCTATACAGTTATATGTAAATAATTAAATAATATAAATTGAATATATACCAGATAAATTTTATAATACTTTTTTAATAGAATTATAAATAGTTTTCTATCAAATGTTACAACTACATTATACAAGGAGGATATTATTTATGAAAAAAAATTATAAAAAAATTATAATTTTACTTCTTCTACTTATAAATAGTATTGGGTTTTCTAAGATATGTAGTGCAGAAACTACTAATACTTTAACTCCAATTAATACAGAAGATAATGATAAAATAGAAAAAATTAAAGAAGAAAAAGTATTTACTGTTTTAACATCTAATCTTGCTCCATTTTCTTTTATAGATACTAAAACAAATGAACCCACTGGAATAGATATAGATATAATGAATGAAATTGCAAAAGAACTAGGCTTTAATAAAGTAGAAATGAAAATAGTTCCTTTTTCAGATTTACTTGAAAAACTAAATAGTGATGATAGCACATATGTAGCAGCTAGTGGAATTATTATTACAGATAAACGTAAAGAATTAGTAAATTTTACTGATCCATTGTATAAACAGTCAGAAGCTATCATTGTGCCGAAAGTTTCAAAAATCAATTTTATAGAAGATTTAAAAGATGCAGTTATCGGAGCACAAAAAGGATCCGTGTATCTAGATTTAGCAGAAAAATGGAAAAAAGAAGGTAAAGTAAAAGATGTGATTGTTTTTGAAGATATACCTGAGTTATTATCATCAATAAGCTCAAAGAAAATAGATGCTGGTCTAATGGACTCAATTATTGGAGAATATCTATTATTTAAAGGAAATCTCTATTTAAAAATATTACAACCATATACCCCAGAATATCCTGGAACTATAGGAATAGCAATCAAAAAACATGATATTACTTTGCTAAATGCAATGAATAAAAAAATTGATGATATGAAAAAAGATAAAACTATCAAGAAAATTCTAAAAAAATATGGATTAAGTGATAAATATTTAGCTGACGATATTAAAAAATAGTAGATATTCTAATTAATTATTATAACTTAAATAAGAATTCCATAATAAATTTATGTCTAAAAATAAAAAACTGTACAAAAAATGTACAGTTTTTTCTATGGTGGAGACTACGCATGACCTTTAAAATCCACTACTTCATATCCAATCTTACATATTTTCTAATGATACAATTTTTTCTTTTTCAAGTACAAAAAGCACTTATATTTCTATAGATGTTTGGCTAATTCTCTTATTCTCCAAATTGATATGCTCCCATATTATAACCAACATATGGGCTGTTTGTGATTATAATTGATCCACCTTCCTCTAGATTTACTATATCTACATTCTCCGCAAATTAATTATTTGTTTTCTACATAACCTCTAACATTTTCTATATAACCTCTAAAGGGAATATGTATTGAAACTCCTGTATCATCAAGCTTGTATTGAGTACCCTCAACTGGATTTCTATTATCAACTAAATTCATGCCTACACTATAAAGAGCCTGAACCAAGTCATTGGGATAATGAACAACAGAACCTAACATAATTCCTCTATCAATCAATTCTCGAGCTTCTGGTACTGCATCAACTCCAACAACTGGAATTGTATTTGTTTTATCGCCTTTATTAAATCCAAATTCTTGTAATGCCTGAATAGCTCCTATTGCCATTGTATCATCGTTTGAAATTATAACTTCAATTTTATTGCCATATTTTAAAAGCAATGACTTAACTTCACTTTTAGCTAATTCATAATCCCATTGACTAACAATTAATGCAAGTTCTTCTGTTTGTATTCCAGCTTGTTTAATTGTTAAAACAGAATATTTCGTTCTTTCGATTGGTACCATATTGTAACGTTCACCTTGCAACATAATATATTGCATTGTGTTATCTCTATTTCTATCAATTAGCTCTTTATTAGTATTCCATTGATCAATAAGCATTTTTCCTTGCATTATTCCAGATTGTTTTGAATCTGTTCCTATATATATAGCTTTGGGATAAGACTTAATAGCCTCCATTGTAAGTGGTTCTCTATTAAATATTATTACTGGAATATTATATATTTTAATTTTATTAATAGTTTCTTGTAAATATCTTGTATCAGCTGTATCTAGTAATATAAGATCAACACCTTCTTTAAGTACTTTATCAATAATTTCATTTTGTATTGCCAAATTGGATTTTGAATCATAACATGTAAATTCAACCTTACCCTGATTTTTTCTTCCAATATCTTCAAATTCTTTGCAAATAGTTCTGAGATAATCATCAGTAACAAGATCTTTTGCAAGTACAGCTACTTTAATAGACCGTCTTGTTGGAAAGTCTTTGCTAACACTTATAACTTTTTTACTGTTACATACTAGTATAACTAAAATGATAATTGAAGTTATTATAATTTTTAATACTCTTCTTAATGCCTCCATATTATTTCTCCTTAGTTTATTTTTACTTAGTCTATATTCACCTAATAGACCCAACATAGCTACGAATAATTACATTTGTCATTTACTTTGTACTATTTGTGTACTCCTTGTAAGTTAAATGAACTGTAAATCCTGTATTATCAAATTTATAATTTGTATTTTCAAGAGGAGGTCTGCCAAAGGCTAAATTCATTCCAATAGAATAAAAAGCTTCAATAGAATTTTTAGCGCAATCTTGTATCTATTCACAGTTAGATAATGCAATCTCTTCTGTTTTTATTCCCGCTTCATTAAGTGCTAAAATAGAGTGCTTTGTTCTTAAATATGTTAATGGACTTCCAATTCTACCTTTTAAGTTATGAGTAATTAAATTTATTATAAAAAGATCCTATTTTTCTGTAAGGGCTTTTTTAATACTTTCATTTTGTAAACTTTGATTATCTTTTGCATCAAAGAAAGTAAATTTTACTTTACCTTTATTCTCTTTTTCAATACGTTCCAAATTTTCTTTAAGTAAAAAAATATACATGGAATTAGAATTGCCTAGAATACAGCTATCTTAATCGGAGTCTCTTTATTAAAATTTGAATTAGCAAATACATTATTTTTAAAAACTCCTATCGGTAGAATCTCTATTATAATAAATACTAATATTTTTTTAAATGCTCATTTAAATCCTCCAAGACAAATATTTAATTATAATAATTAATATTATCATTTGTATTAATAAAAAAAATATTCTAATTCTATCTTCTAAATAAATTAATCCATACTTGAGCATTTGAAATTAAATTTTTAATATTTATTATAAAATAATTTTGCTCCTTATATTATTTCCTGTTCATCACTCCACCAATAAGAATCATCTGTTTCTTCTTCAAGACATATATCTTTCTAATACTCACCATTTAGCTTTTGGCTAAGTTTTTAATAACCTTAACATGTATCGATATATTTGAAAAAGAAAAAATCACCCCGTTAAGTAGATAATACACTAGCTTCTTAGGCTATATCTACTTAGCGAGATACAAAAGTTAACTTATTCTTTAAGTACTAATTTTAAATAGAATGAAAATTTAGGTTAAGTCTTTTAGGTAAGCTTATTAAACTAATTCTTTTATAATTTCATAAATTTGCTTTACATCTTCTTCTTTTTTGTATTTCTATCTACACTTAATTTTTCATTTATTACAATAAAGTGTACTTTAACATAAAATTTTTTTAAACTTGAACTTTTATATAAGAAAATATTTTAAATTCAAACAATCCCGTATCTTTAACTTAATTTCTGGAATAACTGGATGAGTTAAAAATTATAAAGTTAGAAAAGGATATTAACATTATACCTACTATTTTGAACATGAACAAAATCTTTCAAGATTCATTAAAGATGCTGCTCCTGCAAGTGTTGTACCAAAAAAAATAGTAGGTTTATCGATTAAAAAATTTGTTATTGTTTTATTTGCTATTGTGCTGCCTGTAGCAACTACTATATCACACCAATTCAACAAATCATCTATAGATTTATTTCCATCTTCAACTAACACACCATATTTAATCTTACCTACTGTATCACAAGCTAAATCTACAATTCTAAGTGGAAATTTTTTAGAAAGGTTTTCTAATATTGCAGGTTGATACCCTATCATCGCTATTTTAGGATTACCATACTTATCTTTAATATAATAAGCAAATTTCTCTGCACATACTTCTGGTTCTCCATCCTTACAATGAATAGTTTTATCTGTTAATTTTAAATATCTACATACAGCATTTAAAGTTGCAATATATACCGCTGTATCAAAATTAGTTTTTAAAGGCATTTCAATAATTTGTTTTAAAGTTCCTTCAAAATTATTAGGCATATCCGTAAAAGCTTGACCTTTTTGACCTCTAAAATCCGCTTCAAGCAATTTTTCCTTTCCTTTTATAATAGGAAAATCTTTTCTGTCTGGATTTCCTATAGCTTCCTCTGGCTTTAAAGCCTTTCCTTTTACCTTAATTTCATCATTTAAAAAATTATTATCATTGACTATATTCATAAATTTATTAAATAAACTATTATAAAATTCTGTTTCATTCATATTATTGCCTCCATAATTCTATTTCAAAATTTGTATATCGCTATCTTTAATTCCCACATATACTTCTTTCCCTGGATTTAGCTCTAAGTCTTCAATGCATTTTTTTGTTACAAATGAGTTTAATTCAATTCCTACATCAACTATAACTTTTTTTATAAATCCTTGATTAATAATTTCAACAATTCTACCTTTGAATTTATTCTCAAAGCTTTGAGTTCTAGGGTCTAAGAACAGAAAAATATTTTCACCACGTACTGCAGCTATGGCCTCATTAAGTACACTGTTATTTTTAACAACAAATTTCACATCATTTGATAAAATCGCTCTTCTATCACTTACCTTACATTTAAATAGATTACTAAATCCTGTGAATTTAGCTATAAATTCTGATGAAGGATGTTCAAATATTTCCTCTGGACTTCCAATTTCAAGAATTTCTCCATTATTCATAACTGCTATTCTGTCTGCTAAATACAAAGCCTCATTAAAATCATGAGTAACATGAATAGTTGTAGTATTTAGATTTTTATGCATTTTTTTTAGGTTTTGTTGAAAAATTTCTTTAGTACAAGGATCAAGTGCACTGCTGACTTCATCCAATAATAGTATTTGTGGTGAAGTAATAATAGCTCTTGCGAAAGCAATACGCTGTTGTTCTCCTCCACTTAACATATATATATTTCTATTCAATAAATGCTCTATATTAAGCATTTCACATATACTAAATAAAGCTTTCTCTGCACTACTTTTAGACATACTTTTTACTTTAGAACTGAAGAGGATATTTTCTCTCACAGATAAATGAGGAAACAACAAATAATCTTGATATACAAATCCTATATTCCTATGCTCCGGTGGAACATTGTTCAAATTTTTATTATTTATATATATACTCCCTTTATCCAGATTATAAATTCCTGCTATTATTTCTAAAATTATAGTCTTACCTGCTCCTGTTGGTCCTAATATAACAAAATATTCCCCTTCTTTTACTTCAAAATTTATATCTTTAAGTTTAAAGTTACCCAGTTTTTTATAAATATGCTCTAATTTAAGCATAAAATAACTCCTTTTTAGTATTATTTTATATTTTCTGTATTTCTCTTTTCAAGCAATTGAAAAATAGACAAACATACTATAGACATAATTATTAATATTGTTGCTGCTGCTAACGCTTTATCCAGTTCCCCACCAGCTAAATTTAAAAATATTGCTGCTGGTAATGTCTCTGTTTTCATACGAATAGCTCCTGCAAGCATAAGAGCAGTACCAAATTCGCCCAATGCACTAGTCCATACAATTATAACTCCTGAAATTACTCCATTTCTTGCTAATGGAAGCGTTACCTTAAAGAATGATTCACAACTGCTATAACCAAGTGTTCTAGCAACAAATTCTAACTTAGGATTAATACTTTCAAAAGTTACTTTTAAAATTCTTATCATATATGGAGTATTAATAAAAAAATGAGCTACTATTATTCCATATACAGAGAAAACAGGATCTATTCCTAATTTAGTAACAATATTCTCTATAGGCTTTGTAGTAAATAGTAATAAAAGAGCTATTCCTGATGCAATTGGTGGAATTGAAATTGGCATTTGTACTATTGCATTTATAATTTTTTTACCCCAAAAGTTAAACCTAACTAATCCATATGATATAGGTATAGAAAACATCAAACAAATTATTGTTGATATGGTTGATGTAAAAAAGCTTAACTTAATTGCAAACTGAATTTCTTTATCCAATAGACTTTCTATTAAATTAGGAATGCCTCTTAGTAATACCCCAAATATTGCAAAAATTATAAATAATATAAAAACCAAAAGAAATATACATATAGATGTTTTAAAAAAAATGTCTTTTAAATTTTTATTAAATCTCATTAGTTAGCCTCTCAATACTGCTTCAAAGTAAACAATTACATTTTGCATATTATTCAATAGGTTTTAAATTATTTTTTGTAAATATAGCCTTTCCTTCATCTGAATTAGTAAAATCAATAAACTTTTGACTTAACTCCTTATCTTCACAACTTTTCAGAGTACTTATATTTACCTTTTCAACTGAATTTTGTTCATTTGGAATTTGAACGCAATCTATATCTTTAGCTGCATTAAGAGCATTATCTTCCCAAACAATTGAAGCATCTGCTTTTTTCATAGAAAGATAGGTTACTATCTCATTTACAGTAGAAACTGTTGAAACAATATTAGGTTTTACCTCATCTTGAATGCTTGCTTTAGTAAATAATTTCATAGCCAATTTCCCCAATGGTGATGTTTCAGGGTCTCCTAAGATAACTCTGACTTCAGACTTTGAAAAATCTTGTAAGTTTTTTATATCAAGTGGATTTCCTTTAGGCACAGCAATTACAGGTGTATGATATGTTAAATCCTTTTTATCTAGCGTTAATTCTTTTTTATTTGCCGTTTCATAGTCTTTATTTGAAGGTAATACACAAATATCTCCTTTATGTGAAATCTCCATTTGACCTATAAGATCTGATGCATTAGCATAAGTAAATTCAGCTTTAACACCATTTTGTTTTTCGAATTTTTCCCCTATTTCATCCATTGGCTTTTTTAAACCTGCAGCACAATAAATTAATAAAGATTTGTCTTTTTCATTATTTGCAGTAGTAGGTTTTGATGCTTGTCCGCATCCCCCTAACATAATAGCAACTATTAACAATGTTGAAATTAAAATCAGTGAATTCCTTTTCTTCACAAAAATCATCCTCTCTTCTAGTAATTCATTTTAGCCCCTTTCACTCTAATGTAACCATCTTCTTTCGTATTCTATACAAATAGAATACCACTCCATTATTTACCAGTCAATAAATTCCATATCTATTTTTTCATTTTTCAACATATTAACTATTTCTATGACTGTTTATTTAAATTTATTATAATTTTCTATTATAAATATTTTATCTAAAAACATATTAAGTTCTTCTTTATTTTCCACAAATTAAAATAACCCACAACAATAAACTGCCCTCTGTCAAGTAGACATTGGGCAGTTTAGAAATGTATTGCATTTTTATCTTCATTTAAGTACCACAATAAGTCTTATATGCACAACTTGTTGATTTTGGTAATGTAGAATAATATTCATTGATATTTGAATAATCATAAGGATTTTTAAGAACATCTACAAGACGTTGCATAACACCATAATCATTATATTTAACTGCTGCATCTAAGGCCTCTTCTACTCTATTATTACGTGGTATCACTGTTGGATTATTTTGTTCCATTAGATTCTTTAATTCTTCACTTGATCCATCTTGCCTTGTTAATCTTTCTTGCCATAATTCATACCACATCTTAAATTCTTCACTTTTAAACATATCTATATCATTTAGATTTCCTAATGTTAAATTACGAAAAGTGTTTGTATAATCTGCCTTAAATCTTTTCATCATAGTTAAAAGAGATTGTATTAACTTTTTATCTTCTTCTTCTTCATTAAATATTCCAAGCTTTGCTCTCATTCCCACGTACCAATATTTATTATATAAATCACTATACTTAGATATTGAATTTTCAGCCATCTTGGTCGCCCTTTCTAAATCTTCGTCTAATAATGGTAACAATGTTTCTGCAAATCTAGCTAAGTTCCAAGCTCCTATTTTAGGTTGATTCCCATAAGCATACCTCCCATTAATGTCAATAGAGCTAAATACAGTATTAGGGTCATAGACATCCATAAATGCACAAGGACCATAATCAATCGTTTCTCCTGCAATAGATATGTTATCAGTATTCATAACTCCATGAATAAATCCCACTAACTGCCATTTTGAAATAAGCTTCGCTTGACTCTTTATAACTTCATTAAGTAAATATAAATAAGGATTACATTCATATTCTGCCTTTTTGAAATGTCTATTTAAAGTATAATCAGCTAATGCTTTAAGTTCTTCAAATGTTCCCCAGTTTGCAGCAAATTGAAATGTACCAACGCGTATATGACTTTTTGCTATACGTGTTAAAATTGCTCCTGGTAAAATTTGTTCTCTTATTACATCTTCCCCTGTTGAAACTACTGCTAAACTACGAGTTGTCGGAATTCCTAACCCATACATGCCCTCACTTATTATGTATTCTCTAAGCATTGGCCCTAAAGTGGCTTTTCCATCTCCACCTCTTGAATATGGCGTTCTACCTGTGCCTTTAAGTTGAATATCAAATCTTTCTCCATTTTTTGATATAAATTCACCTAAAAGAACGGCTCTACCATCCCCTAACATTGTAAAATGTCCAAATTGATGACCTGCATAAGCTTGTGCAATTGGAACTGTACCTTCTAAAATTTTATTTCCAGCAAAAAAATCTACTTCATCATCACTTTGCAAAAACTCTTCATTTAACCCTAGATTCTTTGCTAGTGATCTATTAAATGCTACTAGCTTCGCACTTGGTACTTTGTTTGGATTTTGTTTTGAAAATAATTTTTTAGGAAGTTTAATATACGTATTTTCTAAATTCAAATGAGCATTAGTAATTACTTCTTTATTATTCATTTTATCTCCTTTAATATTTATATTTGTAATAAAGTACTAGATATTCTTATAATTACATATTTATAGCTAAATTATAAAAATAGCTATAGTTTACTTCATTAGTTTATACATAAATTTTTTTCTTATTAATCTTTATTGCTATAATTTACACTATTATTTCATCAATAATATTAACTTGTATATATATTTATAATGAGAACTTTTTCTTCATAAGTAGATGATTCATAATAATTAGATGATTCATAGAATTTATAATAAAGGCTTCACTTAAGCTTTTAAATAATTTGTCTTGTTCTCAATTAGTTTTATCATAAAACAAAGAAAAGCCCTTAATTCAAAGGACTTTCCATTGTATCACGCATTCTATTATCATTTAACTAATAAGGAGTATCCTACTCCCTGATTGAATATATATTTATATCATTTTCTCTAAATTACTCACTAATTCACCAATTGCTCCAACATAGCAATTAACTATTCTATTAGCAATATCGCTTACTAACTCTTCATTATAAATATGGGATGTTTTATTTCTATCTTCTAATAAGTTAATCCATACTTGATCATCTGAAATTAGATTATTAACATATGCTTTTTTATAAATGGTTCTAGGAAATGAATTTTCTAATGTCACCCCTGAATAAGTTAAAAATTCTTTTAGTGTTTTATGTGTCAATTCATAAGTAAATTCAAACCTTTGTATTAAACTATCTCTTATGATTTCATCTTTACCATCATATAATTTACTTACTTCCATTAATTTATTATATGCTTTTTTTAAATTCATATATTTAAAATCTATATTTCTCATATATAATGACACCATCCTTATTAATCTGCGCTTTAAAAAATTCATCCTTTATATTTTTCATATCAGAGAAATCAAATTCTAGTAATGTTCTAGTATTTAATTCAATATCCTCGATATATTCTCCTAAATCCTTATCTGAGTATATAGCCAAATCTATATCACTTTTTAAACTATTATCTTCTCTAGCCCTTGATCCAAAAAGAACTACCTTATTTATATAATCATATTTTTTACTTATATTTATTATTTCTTCTAATATATTTTTATCTAAATTCAAATTAATCACCTTTAATTTTTTTAATATAATTATAACATAAGCAAATTATAAATATACTTATTATTTTATTTCAAGAATTATAGAAAATATAATTGTTTTTAAATAAATTATAAATCTATTCATCTTTTGCTTTAAATAAAAATCTATCTTTAATTCCATCAACAGCTAAAATAATAAATAACCAACTTATTATATAACCATATCTATTTTGATTTTCAGTAATTAAATAAGCAGCTATATATCCTAGAAATATTAGATAAAATAAATTTAATTTTGAGTTTGAATTCATAACACTTCTCTTCTTTAATCCTAAAAAAATAAAAATCAATATTATAATATAAAATATTTGAAAAGGTGCTGAACTAAAAATTCCTATCTTAAATATTATTTTTTCTTTTGGAACATCTTTTTGAGTCCAAAGAGATCCTGCAAAATCTCCTATACACCATTGTGATCCTAATTTTCCCAAATAAAAAATCAACACTTTAATAGTAGGCGCAGTTGTAAACCTATCATGTATTACTTCTTTACATTTTAGTTTAAGTTCATCATAGTTATTTATATTTTCTTCTACCAATTTTGCATCTTCAACGTTCCACATACCTAAGCTGTTAAAATTAGTTCCTTTTAATACATTTGTTATTTTAGGTTCGCTTCCTCTCCATAATGGATTTTCTGTAATATTTACCTTTTGAAGAATGCTACTAACTAAAACTATAATTAAAAAATATGGAACAATAACAAAGACTATATTTATTAACTTTTTAAATATTCTATCTTTATAATAAATTAAAATATATAAAGTATATGCAATTAAAATTATAATAGCAACCATTCTAAATAAATTTCCGAAAGCTAAACATATGCTACTGATACAAAATAATCGAAATTTATATTTATCAGATTCAATACCTCTTAAAAATAAGTAGATACTTAATAAATAAAAAGGCATTGCTAAATTTTCACTACAAAATACTGAAGTATACGTTATAAAAGGTGGAAATACACTTGCTATTAATAATGATAATAATGCTTTTTCTTTGCTTTTAAACAATTCTAGTGTTATTAAATATACAATTAACACTACTGTTGTTCCTAAAAACAAGCTTATAATCTTCATAATTAACAAATTATTTGCTGGAGATAAATATTGTATTGCTGCCATATATAAAACATGTATAGTTAAATGTGGGAATCTTCCTATATAGCCTATTCCTTTAAAACAACTTAAATCTCCTGCTATGAAATTTTTACCACATTCATACATGACTTTAAAATCAGAATTTGGTGTATTATCTGCATTTAAAATCCACAAAATTTTGATAAAAATTGATATTAATATTAATGAAAATATTTTTTGTTTATAGCTAATATTAGAATTTATTATTTTATATTCAAATAATATAGAAATTATTATAACTAATAAAAATACTATTGTCCCAACATTGCTATCTATAAGTATAGGAAATAAAATACAAATGCTTGCTATAATTATAATTGATAATATAATTTTTAACATTGTATTCATAACCTTAGTACATAAGTTATCTAATTTATTCATTTTTACTCCTTTAACTTTCATTTTTACTCCTTTAACTTTAAAGGGTTACGTTCATAAATCTTATTACCTCTGAGTTAAATTATCTGTTTGTAGATATGAGGACCTATGTTATATTGCTTGTCCTATAAGTACACATGATTGAAATATTTAATTAATATAATACAAAAAAATGTAGTATTTCTTTTCAACTTTAGAAATTCATATTTTTATAAATTATACATTTTTTCATTATTAATCTCCATTTACTTTAAGCTTTCTTTATTTTTAATCATCTACTAAACAAACATTTCACTTTATAAGTTTACCATTTTTGCTTTTATATGTCTATTTTGCTGCATTTAATCATATTTCATATAATAAAAAGAAGTTACCTTTGAAAAAGTCAAAAAATTTTTTTCAAAGGTAACTTCCATTAATAAAGGTTTCTTCAATAATTTAAAAATTAGGCTATGTTTTAAATGCGTGTTGATATATGCAATAGGTAAA
>NZ_JAMQHY010000012.1:0-2721 GCF_023845705.1 Clostridium sp. ZBS15 | reverse complement strand
CTAAAACATAGCCTAAAATTATTTTATCAATATTATGTATTTTTCTTTTATTCTTTATTCTAAATATCTAAATATCCATACTCTTGAGTTTTTATTATTCCTTTTTTAGAAAAATTTATTGGATAATTAAATAATGGACCATCATATACAAATGTATGATATTCCCCATTTTCACCACAAGCATCAGAACCTGTAGCTTTTATTTGTTCTACAACATCTGTAGTTAATACTTTTCCTAAAAAGTCTTCAGACATACACTTAAGCTTTACATTCTTGATTACTGTTTTAAATCCTGAATCAATAAATTCATAAACTAAATCTTCCCTATTTTCTTGCCAAAGAGGAAATACAGCTTCAATGCTTGCTTCATTACATCTATCCGTGCACCATGCTCTATGTGGTTCTAAATCAATATCCCCAAATACACAAGAATCTATCCCATATTTTTCTCTAGCACAAATTAATGCTTTTGTAAAAGTCGCTTCATAATCATTTCCACCCTCTGAATCAACTAATAATAAAGATATATTCAGAGAATCTGCCATTTCTCTAATTAAATTTTCAGGCACCCCATGAAACCAAGACCTAGAATTTTTTTTATCAACAGTAACAAGTAAAACTTCTGGCTTATGCCCTGCTTTTATCATTCTATATAAAGCTAAAGTACTATCTTTGCCACAACTATAAGACATAATAAACTTTTTAACCATAATTAACTTCCTTTCATACTTATGTATTAAAAATAGATATAATTTATGTGTATAATTTAATTATCCTTCCACTTTTCCAGTGCATTAATCATAAATTCTTTAATATCTATTCCATAAACCCCTTTCAACTCTTCGCCACTAAAGACTTCCTTTGGTGTACCTTCCTTGATGATTTGCCCTTCATTTAATAACAGCACTTTTTCACCAAAAGTTTGAACTAGGTTTAAATCATGTAATACCGCTATTACTATTCTATTATTTTCTTTTGTCCAGCTTTTTAAATATTTTAGTATTTGAATNNTGATTTGTTGGTTCATCTAAAAGTATTACTTCTGGATCTTGTGCAAACGCTCTTGCCAAGTAAACTCTTTGAAGCTGTCCTCCTGACAATTCAGTTATTAGCTTATCCTTTAAATTCGATATCCCAACATTATCTAGACACCTTAATACCATGTCCTTATCTTCATTACTTGGCTTTCCAAATACTCCATTTATATGAGCATATCTACCCAATAATACTGTTTCAAAAACAGTATAAGGAAAATATATATTACTTGATTGGCTCATAAGAGCTATCTTTGTTGCTAACTTTTTTCTATTCAACTTACGTATTTCTTTTGAATCAAGAGTAATATCGCCTTTATAATCGATCAAATTTGCTATAGATTTTAATAATGTACTTTTCCCACAACCATTAGGTCCAACTATACAAAAGTTATTTCCTCTTTCAATATTAAAGGTTATATTTTTAACTACGTCTAAATTATCATATCCACAACTTAGCCCCTCTATCTTTAACATGTTTTTCACCTACTTTTATTTTTTAAAGTATATATAAGCAAAAAATGGTGCTCCAATTAATGCAGTTATGGCGCCAACTGGCAACTCTGATGGTACAATTATTGTTCTTGAAACTAAATCTGTTATTACCATCAAACATCCTCCAAATACTGCTGACATTGATATTACATATGAATGGTTTGATCCAAATATTTTTCTAACAACATGAGGTGCTATTAAATCAACAAAACCAATTACCCCACTTAATGCAACTGCACTACCAGTAAGAAACGCTACAAATAAAAATAAATTTCTTTTAACCTTATTTGTCTCAACACCCAATGCCTTTGCCTCATCTTCTCCAAATGTTAATACATCCATTTCCCTACAATAAATCATTACACCAACTAATCCAATAATATAAAAAGGTATTGAAGCCTTAACGTAACTCCATCCTCTCATTGCAAATGAACCCATTTGCCACATTACAATACTTTGCATTTTATCACTAAACAATGCTGAAATTGTAGTTAATATTGCATTACAAAATAGTGAAAATACCATACCAACAAGAATTATTCTACTACTCGATATAGCGCTATCTGCTTTTTCACAAAGTTTAAGAACCACAATCATTGTAACCAAGCTACAAACAAATCCAACTATTGGCATTGTTAAGTTCCCTAAAAATGGAATATAAGTACCACTTACAATTAATATTCCTACACCTAAAGAGGCTCCAGAAGACAGACCTAAAGTATATGGTGATGCTAATGTATTTTTAAGAACTGACTGAGTTACAGCACCACTTACACCTAATGATCCCCCAACAATAAAGGCTAGTAATACCCGTGGTAATCTTACATTCCAAATTATTACTACCTGGCTTGAATCAATTCCATCACTTAATGGAACACTAAAAATTTTATTGCATAGAATTGAAATAATATCTAAAATACCAATATTGGAACTCCCAATGGAAGTTCCAATGCATAAAATTAAAAATACTAGCGGAATTGATAGCATTAATAATATTCTATTTTTATAAGTCTTTGTATTCATCTGGATAAATAACCTTTGCCATTTTCTTTAATGCTTTAATTATATTTTGTGATGGTCTTGAAGAAGTATTATTATCAATAATATATACATCATCATTCTTAACAGCTGTGATTGTGTTCCATCCTTCACGGCTAGTTATATCCTCTATTGCAGTTTTTTCATTTCCGCT
>NZ_JAMQHY010000117.1:0-200 GCF_023845705.1 Clostridium sp. ZBS15 | reverse complement strand
TTCCTAAAATTAAAGTTCCTTAAAAAATATTTTGCTGATGTATATTATTGCCATCAATTGGAGATAATATACATAAAGCATAAATGATTTAATCTTTATAAATATACATTGTTAGACAAAATTAAAGATTGATCTAAATATTTAAGTTATACATTATTTCCAAGAGGAAAATCAGAATACACAAAAATATTTACAGCCTC
>NZ_JAMQHY010000116.1:0-206 GCF_023845705.1 Clostridium sp. ZBS15 | reverse complement strand
TCTTCATCAAATTGCAAGACTATATAAAATCCATAAGTATCTTGTAATTTTTCTAGTTCTTCTGTATTGTTTTCTAAAAAAAATACTTGTAATGAGTTTTCACTATTAGTTTTTGTCACATCTCCATTTTTATTGATAACTAAATATTCAAGATTTTTTAAATTTCTTGATAAATTTCTTTCTAAGCTTCTAAGTTGAGAATTAAC
>NZ_JAMQHY010000115.1:0-389 GCF_023845705.1 Clostridium sp. ZBS15 | reverse complement strand
TTTTTTTTTTAAAAAAAATTAAAAAAAAAAGAATTTATTAAATGTGAAATTTTTTTTAAAAATCCTTTTTATTTTTAAAAAATTTTTTTTTTTTTTTTCCATAATTATTTTAAATTTTTATATTTTTAAAATTTTTTAGAAAAAGGAATTTTTCACCACAATTTTTAAAAAAAATAAATACACTTAAATACATAAGGAAAATTGTTTTTTTTTTTTTTTTTAAAAAAAACCGTTTTTCCCTTTTTTTTTAGTTTTTTTTTTATTTTTTTTTTTATTTTTTCTTTTTTTTTATTTTTTTTTTTTTTTTTATTTCAAAATTTTTAATTTTTTTTAAAATTTATTCTTTTCTTTTTTAAACATTTTTTTATTTTTTAATTTTTTATTTTTTT
>NZ_JAMQHY010000114.1:0-299 GCF_023845705.1 Clostridium sp. ZBS15 | reverse complement strand
TTATTAAATCCATAATTAAACACAGTTTTCATATCTTCAAAGTTTTTATTTTTATCTAGAGCATTAAGATACGATGCTACTAAAATATGTCCATTATTTTCAGCAGCTATTGCATATGTATGGTTTGATTTAGTTGTATAGCCATTTTTACCTGCAATGGTGCATAGTTTATCCTCCCTAAAGTTTGCTATAAGAGATCTGCCCAATTGGCAGGATATGTTGAATAAAATCCCCTTGCCTTCTCCGGCGCCCCCCCCCCCCCCCCCCCCCACCGCCCCCCCTCACCCCCCCCCCCCCCC
>NZ_JAMQHY010000113.1:488-723 GCF_023845705.1 Clostridium sp. ZBS15 | reverse complement strand
AGACTCAACATGACTGATTATACCTATTTTTAATTTATCATTATGCAATCTTTCTAACGAACTCATAACTACTTCTAATAAATTATCATCTAATGTTCCAAATCCTTCATCTAGGAAAAACAATTCTAATGGTGCTGTTCCCTTAAGCTGTATTTGTGATGATAATGCCAATGCTAATGCTAGTGATGTTAAAAATGTTTCTCCTCCTGATAAGGTAGATGCATCTCTTTCAGCA
>NZ_JAMQHY010000113.1:0-391 GCF_023845705.1 Clostridium sp. ZBS15 | reverse complement strand
TTACCTTTAAATAATTTATCTAAATCATCTAGCAAAGCTAATTTATGATCAATCTTTTCTTTTTTGATTAATAAATCCTTAAGCTCTTTAAGTTTATTGTCTATAAATTTATATTCTTCTTCTAATTTAATTTTCATTTCATTTAATGATTCAAATTCTAGTTTCTTTTCTTTTACACTATTTTGAATAATTATCCATTGTTGTTCTGTAACTTCTCTATTATTTAATTTTTTAACTGAGCTCTCTATCGCTCCTTTGATTTTAGATAAATCTTCTTTATATTTTTCTATCTTTGCCTTTAATATTTCAATATCATTAAGTTCAATAATATTTGCTTTTACCTCTTCTATAGATTCAAAATTTTCACTTTTTAAATTTTTATTTAAATTTT
>NZ_JAMQHY010000112.1:0-357 GCF_023845705.1 Clostridium sp. ZBS15 | reverse complement strand
TATACTTAAAAACTTCTGATAATGCTTATTCATAGTTACCTTCTTTAACATGTGAATTAAATCCTGAAATATTAATAGATACTGGACAGCCTTCTGTAAAGTTTGGAGTTTTTCCATTAAAACGTCTTAAAGCGTTTTTAAACGCTTCTTCTTCATTGTATCCTAAACAAACTTCTTCAAAATTTGTTGCTCTAACTTTTGGATTTTGTTCTCTTACAGGTACTCTTACCATTCTCTCTTTCATATCCATTATTACTTATCACCTCTGCAACCACAGCCACCATGACTATGCGTATTACCTTCTTCTAATGCTAGTTTAGCTTTACCTTCTTCTGTTTTATACATAGCTTGTCTTCT
>NZ_JAMQHY010000111.1:0-236 GCF_023845705.1 Clostridium sp. ZBS15 | reverse complement strand
GGAGGGAAAGAGGGGAGATCTCAGGGGGGGGCGTAGCCCTTAAAAAAAAAAAAAAAACTCCAACTTCTCCCCCCCCTTACCCATTACCACATCCACACCTTTCCATATCTTCCTCTTCTCGAACACTCCCTCTCCCCCCCACCCCCCCCCAACATCTCCCCTTTTCCCCTCCACCCCCCCCTCCCCCCCCCCTCCCCCCTCGTCCCCCCCCCCCCCCCCCCCCCCCCCCTCCCCCC
>NZ_JAMQHY010000110.1:0-1336 GCF_023845705.1 Clostridium sp. ZBS15 | reverse complement strand
GGTAATTGGACTGTGGGAATAGTTAATGAGTATTGTCACAGTTATTGCTTGTCTCATGTGCATATTGAGAGCAAGCTAAAATGGGACTATAGGCATTTTTAGTATTCCGAAGTTCAATTGCTTAGCTCACTTGACTGATGCATATATCAACACGCATATAAAGCAAAGTCCTCAGTCCATGAAGCTTGATACGATAATATCAGCATGCCTATAAAACAAATTTTTCTATTGCGTAAGCTACTCCATCTTCATCATTACTTTTAGTTATAAATTGTGCATTTTCTTTAACTTCATCAAATCCATTTTCCATAGCAACTCCAAGACCTGCATATTTAACCATTGATAAATCATTTCCTGCATCTCCCATTGCTATTACCTCTTCTTGTTTTATTCCTAAAGTTTCTGCAAGTCTTTTTAAACCTTCACCTTTATCAACTTCATTGTTCATAAATTCTAAGAAGAAAGGTGTGCTTCTTAACACATTATATTTTTCATAAACTTCTTTAGGTAATTTTTTAATTGCTTCTTCTAATACTTCTTCTGGATCTATAATCATTATTTTTATTATATTTTCAGTGTCATCTATGTTATCAAAATCTACAATACTTATACCAATTCCGTTTATTTCTGCTTCAACTTCTGTATATTGGCTAATTTTAGGTGTTATCAATCCTAATTTTTCAGAAAATGCATGTATATTCACATTTAATTCTTTAGCTATGTTATTAATATATTTTAAATCTTTCCCTTTTAAAACAGTTCTTGATATTATTTCACCAGTTTTTGCATTTTGAGCTACTCCACCATTAAAACTAAGAACATAATCATCCTCTTTTAATAATTCAAGTTCTTCTAAATATTGTCTTAATCCTTCACTAGGTCTTCCTGAAGCTAAAACTACTTTAACACCTTTTTTTTCAGCTGCTTTTATAGCTTGTTTATTTCTTTCAGAAACCTTTTTATCACTTGTAAGTAATGTTCCATCCATATCTAATGCTATTAATTTGTACATATTCTTCCTCCAATTTGTTTAAAAATAATACTCTTTTTAATATAAATTATTACCATGTTTTATTTTATCATACTTGATTTATCATTAATAACATAAATGTTTTTAATTTTATTTTAAACAAAGGCTCTGTTTTAAATGTGTGTTGATATATGCAATAGGTAAAGTGGCATTGTAATTGGACTTTGAGAATTGTTAAGTGAGTATCTAAATTTTATATTTAGCTTTTCGAACTTACTCAGCGAAGTCGAGTTTCCTTTTAATATTCATATTTATTGCTTGTCAAAAGTAAGTGTCCAAATTTTACATTTGGAAACACGAACTTTC
>NZ_JAMQHY010000109.1:0-328 GCF_023845705.1 Clostridium sp. ZBS15 | reverse complement strand
TTTTTTTTATTTTTTTTTTCTTTTTTTTTATCTTTTTTTTTTTTTTTTTTTTATTTTTTATATTTTTATAAATTTTTTTTTTTTTTTTTTTAACTTTTTTTTTTATTTTTACTTTTTTTTTTTTTTAAAATCAATTTTTTTTTTTTTTTTTTTTTTTTTTTTTTTTTTAATTTTTTTTTATTTTTTTTTTTTTTTTTTTTTTTTTCTTATTGTTATGTTCATTTTCTTAACTTTGTTTTTTTAACTTTTTTAGTATTTGTTTATTTTTTATCATTTTTTTTTTTTTTTTTTTTTTCTTTTTTTTTTTTTTTTTTTTTTTAGTTTTTGT
>NZ_JAMQHY010000011.1:49801-50631 GCF_023845705.1 Clostridium sp. ZBS15 | reverse complement strand
TGCTAAAACAGAGCCTAAATAAAAAATACTAATCTTAGATAAATTTAATCATGTAATATTTATTACATTTCACTCACATTTTGTAACTAATATCGTATTTCTTCATAATATAAAATATATATAAGTATGTATTAGTTATCGAGGTATTACTATGCTTGAATCAATTTTATTAGTATCATCTATCTGTATAGATTCTTTTGTTGCAAGCATTGCTTATGGTACATCTAAAATTAAAATCCCGCCAATATCTGCTTTAATAATAAATTTGGTATCTACATGTACACTAGGTATTTCCTTATTACTTGGAGCTATCGTAAAAAAATTTTTACCAGGTAATCTGCCTATGTTGATAGGATTTGTTCTTTTAATGGGACTGGGTATATATCGTTTATTTGAATGCATATTTAAATCTTATATATCTAAGTGCTCTCAAATAGATACCCCTTTAACATTTAAATTATTTGATTTTAAATTTGTACTTGAGGTTTATGCTGATGAGACAAAAGCTGACTTTGATAAATCAAAAACTTTAAGTCCAAAAGAATCATTTTATCTAGCTCTTGCACTTTCATTAGATAGCTTAGCAGTTGGATTTGGTTCTAGTTTGACAAGTATAAATTATATTCAGGTCATAATTCTTAGTTTCATAATTGGCTTTTTAGCTGTATCAATTGGTGTTATAATTGGTAAAAAATTAGCTGACAATATAAACGTTGAACTCTCCTGGCTATCTGGTGTGCTTCTTATAATACTAGCTATTATAAAATTTCTATAAATCCTATCTATAAAAGAGCTGTATCAAAATAATTCATAAAATTATTTTAATACAG
>NZ_JAMQHY010000011.1:0-49750 GCF_023845705.1 Clostridium sp. ZBS15 | reverse complement strand
ATTTTAGCATTCCTAAGTTCAATTACTCCGTCCACTTTGCTTATGCATATATCAACACTCTGCTAAAACAGAGCCTATATTTTAAATACCCATTATTTCTTTTATTTTGTTTACATCTATATTTTCTGAAAACACTTTTGCTAATTTTTCATATTGCTCATTTTTATAATCAGATATCTTATTTAATTCATCATCTTCTGATAAATTAAAATTGTTATTCTTCTTTAATGCATTAATAAATGCATTAGTAAATTCCTCCGAATCAAAAATTCCATGCAAGTAAGTTCCTGCAACAGATCCCTCTTTATCACAAACTCCAATGACTTTTCCTTTAGAATCCTTTATAAATGGTTTTACATTTTTTCCAACTTTACTTATCCCATTGTGTATTTCATATCCTACTAATGATTTATTTTCTATTTCATTAATATCTTTTAAATTTGATACTACTTGAGCCTCAACTTGCTTAGTTACTTTTCTTTCATTAAATCTAGTCTTTATATCAAGTAAACCTAATCCTTCTTCTTGAAAAGTATTTCCTTCTACACCTTGTTGATCAAGAAGTAACTTTCCTAGCATTTGATATCCGCCACAAATTCCCAATACTAATGTGCCATTATCATGCAATTTAATTATCTCATCTGCAAGTTTACTTTCCTTTAAGATCCTCAAATCTTCAATTGTATTTTTAGTTCCTGGTATAATAACCACATCTGGATCTTTTAAATACTTTGTACTTTCTACATACCTTATATTAACTCCATTTATTCTGTTAAGTACATTAAAATCTGTAAAATTAGACATATGAGAAAGTCTTATTATAGCTATATCTATATTTTTTCCTTCAGTAGATTCTTTATTACTTATCTTTTCTGTAACACTATCTTCATCCTCAATATCAAAGTATTCATATGGCATTACTCCAAGAACAGGTATTTTTATTATGTCTTCCAATTGTTTTACACCAGGTTCAAAGTATTCTTTCTTTCCTCTAAATTTGTTTATTATAACACCTTTAACTCTTTGTCTTTCATTTTCTGTTAGCAACTGAAGTGTACCAACTATTGTGGCAAACACTCCACCCCTGTCAATATCAGCAACTAATATAACTGGTGCATCAACACTTTCAGCCATATTCATATTAGCTATATCACTGTCTTTTAAATTTATTTCAGCACAGCCTCCAGAGCCTTCTAATACTATTAATTCATACTCATTACTTAGTTCATCATATGATTCTTTTACAATACCTTTTAACTTCTTGTTTAGTTCTTTGTATTTATAAGCGTCTATATTATCATAAACTTTTCCATTTACTATAACTTGAGTATGTCCTCCACTTGGTTTTAATAATATAGGGTTCATTAAAGCACTAGGTTCTATTTTAGATGCTTCAGCTTGTACGACTTGAGCTCTTCCCATTTCCGCACCATCTTTGGTTACATAGGAATTCAACGAGATATTCATTGCTTTAAAAGGAGCCACTTTAAACTCTTCATTTTTTAGCACTCTACATAGTGCTGCTACTAAAGTACTCTTTCCTACTGAAGATGCTGTACCTAAAAACATTATATTTTTTTTATTCATACTACCCTCCAAAAACATCTTTTGCAGTTTTTAACATAATACTTTAACTGCTTATTTTATTATTAAATATCCATAGTTATCTAAAATCTACTTTTCTATTATTTAAAAATTCTATTCATTATTACCAAGTATATTTTTTATACAAGAAATTAATTTAGTATTATCTTCTCTACTTTTAACTGCTACTCTATAATAATATTCATTTAAACAATCGTAGTTACTACAACTTCTTATTAAAATATTGTGTTTTAGTAGTTCTGATTTTAAATTAATATCTAAATTGCTTTTAAAAAATATAAAATTCACACTAGGCTCATATACCTTTAAGCTTTTAAACGTCTTTAGACTATTATATAGGAAAGCTTTCTCTTTTTCCATATATTGTATTGTTTTTCTCATATAATTTTTATCTTGTAAAGAAACTCTCGTTGCTACATCTGCCAGTGTATTTATATTCCAAGCTGGAGTTATCTTATAAACTTCACTTGTAAAATCCTTATTTGAACATAAACCATATCCTATTCTCAATCCCGGTATAGCAAAAAATTTAGTAAGCGACTTTAGTATAATTAAATTATCAAAAGCCTCTATAGTATTAACCATTGAAAAATCTCCTATTGTAAAATCCATAAAAGATTCATCAATTAAAACTTTACTATTGTTCTCTTTAGACTTTATTAAAATTTTCATTAATAATTCTCTATTCGTTAATACTCCTGTTGGATTATTAGGATTACATATAAAAACCAAGTCAATTTCTTCTGTAATTTTATCTAAAATATCCTCACATATTTTAAAAGAATTATTTTCACTCATTTTATATAATTCAACTTTTGAATTTACACATTCTACAGCTTCTTTATATTCTGAAAAGGTTGGTACAGGTATTAATACTTTTTTAGGATTTAATGCTTTAACTATATTAAATAGCACTTCAGCAGCACCATTACCTAACATTAAATACGATTTATCAATTTGTTCATATTCAGATATTGATTTTTTTAATTCCATGTAACTTATATCAGGATATTTTTTAATATCATCCATTGAATCTATTATAGCTCTCTTTACTTCATTTGACATACCTAAAGGATTAATATTAGATGAAAAATCTATTATATTATTATAATCAATTCCTTTTTGTCTTGCTATTTCTTTTATATTTCCACCATGTCCTATATTAGCCATAGATATGTCCTCCAATAAAAATTAATATGATTGATAATATGTATGATAAAATAGTACTACAATAAAGTACTTTTGACGTTTTATCTACATCCAAAATCTCTATTTCCTTAATACTATCTCCTATAGTTTGTTTTTTGACTAATTTTCCAAAATAATAGTTTGCTCCCCCAAGTTGAATTCCTAATATGCCTGCCATTGCAGCTTCTGGATGAGCGCTATTAGGACTTGAATGATTATATCTATCTCTTTTATATATTTTAAAACTACGTTTATAATCATATCCTAAAATCATAGCTGATAATACTATTAAAATTCCTGTAATTCTTGCTGGAATATAATTAAATACATCATCTAATTTTGCAGAAAAGTATCCAAACTCCATATATTTATCATTTTTATATCCAAACATAGAATCTAAAGTATTTACTGATTTATATGCCATAGCTAATGGTGCGCCTCCAAGTCCTGCATAAAAAATTGGTGCTATAATCCCATCTGACATATTTTCTGCAATTGTCTCTATCACGGCTCTTATAATATCTTGTTTATCTAAATTTTCAGTGTCTCTTCCTACTATAAAGGCTAATTGCTTTCTAGCAGCATTAATATCATCTTTCCTTACTAATGAAATAACCCTATATCCTTCTGTCACTAATCCTTTAGCAGAAATACAGAAATATATTACTACTCCACCTAAAAGTATACCTAAATACTTATTAAAATCACTTACAATCTTTAATATAAAAAAGTTAAATAAAAATGTAGTACTTATAATTATTAACCAAGTAATAAGGCCACCTATCTTTAAATAATTCTTAAATAACTTTCTAGATATTTTTTCTAATTTACTGGCAAAATTTCCAATTATTCTAACGGGATGTATCGGATTTTCTGGATCTCCAATTATTAGATCCAAAATAAATCCAATAGTTAATTCTATCATTCTATAAACCACCCTTAATCTTTTGAATTTTAAAATTACATCTTAAAAATTTCTTTAACACTTGTTATTTCTACATCATTTTCTAGTGATATTATAAGTTTATATCCATCTCCACCTTGTGGTTGCCACTCTATAAAGCTTTTTTTATTGTCATATAATTCTTCTAATAACATTCCTATAGTGCCTCCATGCAAAACAGCTAATGCACTTTTAATATTTTCATTACTCAATTCACATATTAAATTAAAAAAGCCTTTTAATATTCTTTCTTTAAATTCTTTTTTACTCTCCCCATTAGGACATTTAACTTCTCCAACCTCATCCATAATCCATTCTTGATATTTAGGATTTTCTTTTAAATCTTCATAAGATTTTAACTCAAATTCACCAAAATTATATTCACACAATTCTGGTACTAAATAATATTCTTCATTTGGATATAAAATTTCAAAAGTTTCATTAGCTCTCTTTAAACCACTAGTAAAATATTTTTCACATAAAGGATATATATAGTTTTTCTTCTTATCTATAAGATCTATAATACCTTCATCACATAATGAGACATCTGTTTTGCCATAATATAATTTTTCTTTATTACAATATGTCTTTCCGTGTCTAATTAGGTACAATTCAATTTTACTCATCTTTTAATACTTCCTCCAGTCCAAAAAATATTCTACATACCTTATTTGAATTTTGTGATAAAAATTGTAGTACTTTTCCACATTCTTCTCTCCATAGTCTATCTTCTCTATTTAAAGGTACGATTCCAGAGCCTATTTCATCGCATACAATTATCTTATCCTGAAGAATATCTAAATTTTCTTTTATTATCTCTAAAGTATCAATTTTTTTTAAAACACAATCTTTTATAAACATATGTAATCCCATTATAACTTTGTATGAAAAATCTAAATTCGAATTATTGCAATAAAATAAATCTTTATTTTCTAAGTTATATTTCTTTTTAACAAATTCATTTTTTCCATTATATGCTCCACCATAAATTAAAATCATATCTCCTATTTCCTTTCTTGATACCTTATATAAGTATTCACATAATGTTAGAACAAAAGTGGCTACGCCACCCTTCAATGAACAATTTACAATTGACAATGGACAATTGTGGTTGAAAGCCGCTGGCTTTCTTAAAAAATATATATTTAGAAATCACATTGTGATTTCATCCTAAATTGTCAATTGTTCATTGTCAATTCAAACATATATTCATAACCTTAGATTTTATCAGCCTTTCAAGCTTCAAAAATTCTATAATTTCCTATACATGAACAAAGTGGCTATGCCATCCTTCAATGAACAATTTACAATTTACAATTTACAATTGTGGTTGAAAGCCACTGGCTTTCTTAAAAAAATTTATATTTAGAAATCACGTTGTTATTTCATCCTAAATTGTCAATTGTTCATTGTCAATTCAAAAATATATCCATAGCCCTAGCTTTCATGAACCTTTTAAGCTTTAAAAAAATATACATGCTGAAAACAGTCCTACTAATTCTCCAACAACAAGAGAAAATCCTGCTACATCACCAGATATTCCACCAAATTCATTAATGCATTTTTTCACACATAAGCTTATAGCCACTGCAACAATTAGTAAAATTGCTATTCCAGTATATCCAAGTATAATTCCAAACAATATACATACCAAGACTAACTCTAATATTAAAATAACCTTGTCTTTAATGTTTGTCCCTTTTGTAAAATAGCTTCCTAATGTACTTTCTTTAATTGTAATTATAGTAATAAAAAAATATGCTACTATATTTCTACTTATTATAGGTAAAAATATCAATATATATGGATTTTTATTATATTCTAAAAATGAATAAACTGCACCAAATTGTATAAAAAATAAAATAATAACAGATATAACTGAAAATGCTCCTGTTGTAGAATCTTTTAATATTCTTAATTTTTCTTCTTTATCTCTTCTTGATAAAATAGCATCACATACATCCATAAATCCATCTAAATGTAACATTCCAGTAATTATGAATGGTATTATCATTATTAATGCACTTTTTAAAACTATAGATATATTTAAATAATTTATTAATTTATATCCTAGAAACCATACGCATCCTACAATAAGGCCTATTATTGGATAACATTTCATCATGTTTTTAGCTCCATCTTCATCCCATTGTACATATGGCATTGGAATTATAGTAAACATACTTAAAGACATCATAAACCCTTTAAATAAATTTTTCATCTCTTTATTTATCCCTTCTTAGCTAATTCACTTAATAAATTATTTCCTTTATGTACTTTTACATTACTAAAGCTACATTCAATAACTGTATCACATATCTTAGCTAGTTCTTTATTTATTTTACCAAGTTCTCTCTTATAATTTTCACTTATCTCATCATATTCTATAGAATCATTAAATATGTAGTCTGATATAATTACAACATTTTTAACAGTATCTATTATTTCTTTAATATTACTTATTATTTTTAATGAAGGACATTTTATTATATCATTTTTTATAAACATTTCATTAGTTAAAAGTGAAGTTATACTATCAATTAAGATTGTATCTTTTTCATTTATATATTTTATTGTTTCATTTAAATCTCTAAATTGTTCTAAAGTAACAAAACCTAATCCAAATCTGCTAATAATATGTTTTTCTATTCTTTTTTTATCTTCATCATCATAAGGACTCATAGTAGCTATATATATAACCTTATCTTTATTTAAAGATAAAGCTATTTTTTCACCTGTGTTAGATTTGCCACTTTTAGATCCCCCTATTATTAAACAATTCATATTACTTTTCTATTCCTATTCTTGATTTAATACCTTTTTTATAAGGATGTTTTATTGCTTGAATTTCAGAAACATAATCTGCAAGTTCTATTAATTTTTCATTAGGATTTCTTCCTGTTAATACTACTTCAAGACCTTTAGGTTTACTCTTTAAAAAATCTATAACACTATTTAAAGGTATCAACCCTAAATTAGTAGCTGCAATAATTTCATCTAATATAAGAATATCAAAATTTTCTTCTCTAGCTTTTAAAGTTAGATTTTTAAATCTCTTTTCATGTTCTAATTTTGTGTGTTTTTGTTCTTCCTCTGTCATAAATTTAAAAAACTTTTTAACAGGTTCTCCCTTTACTATTTGAAAATTTTGTCCAATTTTATCTATAGAAATTAATTCACCTGTATTATTATCTTTTAAAAACTGAGTAAGAAGTACTTTTTTATCTCTTCCTGCACCTCTCATACCCAGCCCCATAGCTGCTGTAGTTTTTCCTTTTCCATCTCCACAATAAATATGTATCAGTCCTAAATCCATTCTCTTCATTCCTCACTTTTTGTTATAAGTTTTAAGTACTTTATAATTTTAAGTTTTCTATATAATGAAAAGTTCTTATATCTAAAATAGTCTTTTAATAGAATTACCTAACTTTTAACTATACTCACTTAGCATTTATATATTAGATATCTTATCATTATATTATATAAATTATATGTATTAAATTCAAAATAATTATAACATAAGCCAATGATATATTAATTAATATCATTGGCTTATTTATCTTTTCCTTAATCATATTATTTTATTATATATGTCTTTATAAAATATGTCTTTATAAAAATTTTATAGCAAATTATTTTCTTTTAAAAACTCTATTGCAACATCTTTTGGATCTTTTCTTAACTCATCTACTTGATAATTTAAATCTATCATTACTTCATTAGTTAATAAAGGTGCTATCTCTTCAACTATAGGAGTTATTTCTGGATATTTTTCTAATGTTTCTCCTTTAACTAGTGGTATAGCATAGTATGGTGGAAAGAACTTTTTATCATCTTTTAAGATAGCTAAATCAAATTTCTTTAATAATCCATCAGTTAAAAATGCATCTATAACATCACTTTCATTATTCATTAATGCTGTATATTTGGGACTTCCATCAATTCCAATTTCATCTTTAAAGTTAAAATTATATGTTCTTTTTAATCCAATAATTCCATCTTCTCTATTAAGAAATTCTAGACTTGGAGATATTGTTAACTCATCTCCTACTTTTGCAATATCACTTATTGTTTTTAAATTATATTTTTCAGCAGTATCTTTCTTAACTGCTAAAGTGTAAGTATTATTAAATCCCATTTGGTTTAATACTTCAATATTAAACTTATCTTTAAAATCAGTTTTAACCGTGTCATAAACCTTTTCTACATCAGATATAGGTGTATATTTTAATGTATCTCCATAGCATGTACCACTATAATCCACATACATATCAATATCGCCACTTTTTAACGCAGAAAAACAAATTTGTGTGCCTCCAAGAGCACTTTTACGTTTAACAGAAATATCTGTATTTTTCTCTATAGCTTCAGAAAAAATATTACAAAGTATCTCTTGTTCTGTGTAATCCTTACTTCCAATTGTAATGGTCTTACCATTGCTTTTAGCTGATATATTAGTTACTATAAATATTCCTAATATTATACAAGCTGTAAGTGCAAGAATACTTTTTTGTCTTTTATTCTTTTTTACTTTGGAAATTCCTTGTTTAGAATTTCCCTTTTGAATACTTACAGGTGTAACTAAATTTTCAATTAATCCAAATAAAAAATCAACTGCTAATGCTAATATACACGCTGGAATTGCACCTGCTAAAATTTGATAATTATTAACTGTTCTTATTCCTGAAAATACTAAATATCCTAGTCCCCCTCCACCAATGAAGGCAGCCATTGTCATAAGACCCACTGCTGTAACAGCAGATATTCTAACCCCTGACATAATAACAGGTAAAGCTAACGGTAATTGAACTTTTACTAAAATTTGAAACTTTGTAAGTCCAATTCCTCTAGCTGCCTCTAGTGTCAGTGGATTTATACTTTTAATTCCTGTATTTGTATTCTTTATTATTGGCAAAAGTGAATATAAAACAACCATTACAATGGCTGGTGTTGTTCCTATTCCTAAAAACGGTATTGCAATCCCTAAAAGTGCCATGCTAGGAATTGCCTGAATTATATTAGCTATTGCTATAACAGGCTTGTTCATTTTCTTTATATAACTTATACATATACCTAATGGCATTGCAATTATAATTGCTAATCCTACAGATACTGAAGTAAGTTTTATATGCTCAATCAATAACATAAAAATTTGAGATTTAGCTTCCATTAAATAATTTAAAAATCCCATCATTTTTATTCCACCTCCTCAGTATCTAAAAATTGCTCACTTAGCGTTGTAACTAAGCTACTTTTCGTTATTATACCTTTTAAGCATCCACACTCATCAACAACTGGTAATCTTGATATTTTATTTTCTTTAACAAGTTCCAATATATCTATAATTGTATCCTCTGGAAATGCCTTTATAAAATCAGAATTCATTATATTTTCTACTGGTATACTTCTATCCATATTATTTTGTATTTGTTTAGCTGTAACAATTCCTAAAAGATGATTAAATTTATCAATTACCATTAAGCTATCAACTTTTGAACTCCTCATCTTTTCCATACACTTTAGTAATGATATATTTTTATAACAGGTAATAGGATTATCAATCATTATATCTTTTACCTTTATAAATTCTGGTGAAGACCATATTCTGTTTTTTCCAATAAATTCACTTACAAAATCATTGCATGGATTTTTAAGTATGTTTTCTGGAGTATCATATTGAATTATTCTTCCTCCATTCATTATACAAATTTTATCTGCTATTCTTATAGCTTCATCCATATCATGTGTAACAAAAACAATAGTTTTTCTTAATTTAGATTGTAAATCAATTAATTCATCTTGAAGCTGTAAACGCGTTATAGGATCTAATGCACTAAAAGGTTCATCCATTAATATTATTTCTGGATTTGTTGCAAATGCTCTTGCAACACCAATTCTTTGTTGCTGACCACCACTAAGTTCTGTTGGATAACGATCTAAATATTCCTCAGCATTCAATCCTACCATATCCATTAATTCATAAGTTTTCTTTTCAATATTAGCTTTTTTTACTTTTTCTAGACGCGGGATTATTTCAATATTTTCTCTAATAGTCATATGAGGAAACAATCCTGTTTGTTGAATAACATATCCCATATTTCGTCTTAATTTTATGACATCCTTGAATCCAATATTTTCACCATCAATTAAAATTTTACCTGAAGATGGTTTAATAAGGCTATTTATCATCTTTAAAGTGGTAGTTTTACCACAACCGCTTTCACCAATAATACTTACTAATTCTCCTTTATCTATTTTAAAAGATACATCCTTTAAAACAGTTTGATTTTTAAAAACTTTACTCACATTTTTAAATTCTATCACTGAAAAACCTCCTCTTTTTGCAAAGTAACAACTTTATTATATCATAAAGTTGTTACTTTTGGCAAAAAAATAAAGACAACAGAATAATTGTCTTTATTAAAATCCTTATGGATACATAAAATTTTGTACTCTTTCATAACAGTCTTCATCACCCACGAAATAAAATATATCTCCTTCTCTAAAGATTGCATATGGCCCTGGAGACATCACTAAAGACTCCCCTCTCTTTATTGCAATTATAGTTGCAAAAGTATTATGCCAAAAATTAATTTCAGATATATTTTTTCCTATATATGGCGTATTTTTATTAATATTTATTTCAAATGGTATAAAAGGGTTTATAGATTTAAACCTATCTGTTTTATCTATTAAATCTAATAAATGTTCTTTGAGATATTTATTTTCCTCAGTTTGACGTTCTATACTTCCTAATATTTCTTTTTTTAAGTCATTTACTGTTTGAATATCTTCATATTGCTTTACAAATTTAATTGCATTTTGACATGATTTTATTGTAACTCCACTACCCTTAGCTGTATCTACAATTTCCATATCAGATAAAATACAAATAGCTCGTCTAGCCGTTTCTGATGAAACACTATATTGAGCTGCTAATGCTGAACGTGCATATATTTTTTCTCCAACTTTATAATGTCCATTTGCTATTTTTGAAGCAATATCTGCTGCTATTTGTTGATATACAGGGCTTACTATTTTTAAACTTCTTTTCATTTCCATATCCTCTTATTAAGTGTATTTAGCTATTAAATACACTTAATAAGAGCTGTTGTATTTAATAACTTTTCAACATGTATTCTACCATAATAAATTTATTTATTCTATTTATAAAAGTATTTTGATTTATATTTCAATATTTTTTTAAAATTACATATCATAATATAACCTTATATTATGGAATAAATGTATAACGACTAATTAAAGCAGCAATAAATATCAATAAACTAGATATAAAACTATGGTATGCCCTTTTAATTTCTTTTTTATCTTTACTTGTAGATGATATTTTTTGAAATTGTTCCCAATTAATACATAAGAAAACTGCCGATGCATAAATATTTAACATGTTTGCATTCTTAGGATTGTCAGTTTTATCAAGAAGATTTTCAGCATAATTAGTACCATTTATTTTATCTATTAGTTTAGCTCTTTGCCAAAAAAGGAAATCCATATTTTGGAGTATAGCTATAATAATAACGAATAGTGCATTTATTGATAGATTAATAATCTTTAATTGTTCTAACAATTCAGTAATGTTAATATCTGAAGCTGTATCCTCAGTTTGATTTGTACTCGAATCATTATTATTTTCGTTATATTCATTTGTATGTTTAAATTTAATGTCAGATTTATTTATATTATTGGAATTTGTTTTCTTATTATTTCTGATCATTATTTCACCCACATTTAAATACTATTAATCCATTAGAATTTAATAATTAATCTATATTTTAAATGAATGATGATATTTTAAAACACAGACATCAATTAAATTTGGTACTATATTATTTAATGTATGTTTAACTAATAAAAATGATTTTATTACTTAAATATATTTTTACACATATTTTAATTTAGTTTTCTTAACTCATCTAAATAACTATCATTAATTTTAGCTTCTTCAAATGTAGCCATATTATTCATCACAGCACATGAAGAGTCCATTATAGAAAAAGCTAAAGGACAACCACTTCCTTCTCCAAGTCCCATATCTAAATTTAATATAGCCTCTAATTCAAGTTCCTTCATTGCAATCTTAAAACCAATTTCTTTTGAATCATGAGAAGTAAACATATATTCTTTAGTTTTATGATTTAATCTAAATGCTACAAGTGCTGCAACTACTGATATAAATCCATCAATTACAACAGGTATTTTATAGTATGCCGCTCCTAAAAATACTCCCACCATTGCTGCTATATCAAATCCGCCAACTTTAGATAATATATCTATAGGATCATCTTTTTTAGGCTTATTTATCTCTATTGATTTTTTTACTACCTCTATTTTCTTTTTATAAGCCTTCTCTAAAAGTCCTCCTCCATAGCCTACAACATCTTCTACTTTGCAACCCGTTAATGATGATAAAACAGCACTACTTGTTGAAGTATTACCTATTCCCATCTCTCCAACTCCAAGTATTTTATAGCCTTCTTCTTTTGCATTTTTCACTGCTTCAATTCCAACTAATATTGCCTTAATAGCTTCTTCATAAGTCATTGCATTTCCTTTAGCTATATTATTAGTTGATTTCCTTATCTTCCTATTTAAAACTGATGAATGAGTGAAATTACTATTTATTCCTACATCAATGACTTTTAAATCTGTATTATTAGCCTTAGCAATTACTCCAACTCCTGTTAATCCTTTAGTAAAGTTAATTGTTTGGGCTAATGTCACATATTGTGGTGTAGATGCAACACCTTCTTCAACTACACCATTATCAGAACACATTATAATTATAGCTCTTTTATCCAAAGTATTTTTTATATATCCTGTGATTCCAGAAAGCCTTATTGACATTTCTTCCAGCTTTCCTAAACTATTTAATGGTTTTGCAAGAGAATTCATTCGTTCCTTTGCTTTTTCCATGACATCTTTATCTACACTATCTATATTTCTTATAATTTGTCTAAGAATTTCTTCCTTACTCTTCATAACTTTCCCCCCAAATTTATTATAATGTTTCTTGTAATTTACCATTCATTATTTTATTTATAATAAAATACAATGAGTTCCTATCTTCACTATAGATAATCTCTATTTGAAGCTAAGAACTCTAATTATATAGTAACAACATAGCTTTTATTTTAATTCATTTACTAAAAAAGAAATCAAACTTTCTTCATCATTAAATTCTAATTCATATTTAAATTTTGGTTTTTCTATAACTATTAACTTTATATTATATTTCTGTACTGCTTTAAATTTTTCTAGTACGCCACCTTGCAAACCACTATCTTTTGTTATAATACCTTTAATATCATATTGCTTAATAAATGCTTCTTCTAATTGTGCTGATATTGGTCCTTGCATGCCAATTATATCTTTAATCTCAACTCCACCATCTATCATTTTTTTTAACACTTCATAAGATGGCAAAACCCTATGAATTATCCTATGATTAAAATCTAGATGTAAAAACTTAGAAAAGTTATTGCTACCTGTTGAATTTAATATATTTCCATTTAAATTACTAATTGCATCAATAGCTTCTTCATAGTTTTTAACTCTTATGATTTCACCAGCGTTTATATTCTCTAATGCACCTAATCTTTCATATCTTATATATTTTACATTAAGCTTCTTAGAACATTTCAATGCTGTTTTAGTAACTTCCTGTGCATAAGGATGTGATGCATCAACTAAAATATTTATACTATTTTCCTGAATCCACTTTAACATTTCTTCTTCATTTAATGGCTTTGTATTTAAACTTTTAATATCAAGTTCTTTTAAAAGTTCTCCACCGTATCTTGTTGCTGTACTAACTGCAATATCATTTGTATATTTGTTAATTAAAGATACTATATTTTTTCCTTCAGAAGTTCCTAATATAAAACCAATCATTACTTTGCTACATCTCTTTTCTTAGATGCATATCCTCTAGGTGTTATAAAACATCCATTTTTAATAAAACTTTTTGAGTTTCCTATAATAACAATAGACATCATATCAACAATTTCATAATCAAAATCTTTAAGTTCAACTAATGTATAGCTTTCATCATCTCTTAAAGCATTTCTGACTACTGCAATTGGTGTATTATCTTGTCTAAATTCTCTTATTATATCAATACATTCTTTTAAGTATTTATCTCTACCCTTACTTCTAGGATTATAAAGAGAAATTACAAAATCACCTTCCGCTGCTAAACTCACTCTTTTTTTAATATCTTCATAAGGCGTCATTAAATCACTTAAGCTTATATTACAGTTATCATGCATAAGAGGAGCTCCAACTACTGACCCTGCCGAACTTGAAGCTGTTATTCCCGGTATTACTTCAACGTCCTCATCACTTCTCATTTCAAGAATTAAACCAGCCATTCCATAAATTCCTGAATCTCCAGTACTTATTAATGCTACATTCTTGTCTTTTGAAAGTTCTAAAGCCTCCTTGCATCTAGCTTCTTCACCCATCATTCCAGTTGAATAAATTTCTTTATCCTTAACTAGATCTTTTACCATATCTATATATTTTGTATATCCTACAATTATATCGCTTTCTTCAATAACTTTTTTAGCTCTTATACTCATATTGTCTATTGAACCTGGACCTATTCCTATAACTCTAAGTACTCCCAAAGTCTTTTCCTCCTAAAATTCATCTTTATTTATTCCGATGCATAACGTAATTCCATTATCTTTTATCTTATTTATTAGTATTTCAGCACCCTCTAGATATACACAAGGCTCACATACAGAAGTTACACCTACACTTTTTAATACAAAATTGCTACCTTCAAACTTATGTTGAACTTTTCTTATTTCATCACCTGAAAATGTATTAAAATCGCACTCTAATTTATTACTTAAATCAATTATTGCTTTTTCATCTTTTTTTACATCAATAGATACAATTTTCTTTACAGCCTTAATTTCTAAATTATTAAGTAAAAGATGTTTTCTCACACACTCTTCTAACTTTTCACTAGGTGTATCTCTTCTACAACCTATTCCAAGTATTAAATCCTTCTTTATTAACCTTAATATTTTTGAATAATCTAAATCTGGATTTTCTATTATCTTATTTGTTATCCATATAGAATTTTCTTCTAAGCTGTTTAGGTTTTTATATCCTTTATTAATATTTATCTTTTCATAATCATCTTTTAAACCAATAATTTTTTCATTCACTAGAATAGCTGATATATATTTAGCTTTTTTTAAATCCTCTATAATAAGATTGTTTTGCTTTGCTAATATATCAGGTGCTACTATTCCTAAATTATCAGTGGCTGTAGTTATTATAGGTATATTATTTAATATTTTAGATACCTCTAATGTTAGTTCATTTCCACCACCTAAATGACCTGATAATAAACTTATAGTATACTTATTAGCTAAATCTACAACCACAACACCTGGATCTTTATCTTTACTCTTAATAAATTGAGCTATGGCCCTTACTGCAATACCAGTTGATGATATAAATATAATTTTATCGGAATATCCAACTGCATCTTTTGTTACATCATATAAATTGAATCTATCTGTTTTAAATATATTATTAACCAGTTTTACTTCACTATTATTGTATAACTTTTTTGTATCTAGATTAGATTCTTCTTTTATGTATAAATTACATCCTAACTCTTCTTTAAGAGTATAAGCAATGCCCTTCCCCTTAGGTGATGGACATATTATACTTATCATTTTTGTGCCTCTGCATTTCTAAACATATGAGAGAAATTTTTATCATATAATAAACTTTTTTCAAATTCATTGCCTATAAAATCTCCCACTAATATTTGAGCACATTTAGTTATATTATTTTCCTTTACCTTCTCAACTATGTCATCTAGTGTTCCCATTAATACTCTTTCATCATCCCAAGTTGCTCTTTCAACAACTGCTATTGGCACGTTCTTCTTATATCCTCTTCTTAACTTATCAACAACCTTATCAATCATAGATACTGATAAGAATATAGCCATAGAAGCACCTATTGATGCTAAAGCTTCAAGATCTTCTGTTTCAGGTACTGGTGTTCTTCCTTCAACTCTTGTTAAAATAACAGTTTGTGTAACACTTGGAAGTGTAAATTCTTTTTTTATTGATGATGCTGCTGCTGTAAATGAACTTACTCCTGGAACAACTTCATAATTTATATTTTCCTTATCAAGTTCAACCATTTGTTCTCTTATAGCACCATATATCGATGGATCTCCAGTATGTAATCTAACTATCACACTATTTTCACTTTCTTCTGTCTTAATTACTTCAATAACATCATCTAAAGTCATAGATGCTGAATTATAAAACTTAGCATCTTTTTTGCAGTATTTTAAATGCTCCTTTGATACTAAAGATCCTGCATATATAACAACATCTGCTTTTTCTAAAATATCTCTTCCTCTAACTGTAATTAAATCTACTGCTCCTGGTCCTGCTCCTATAAAATAAACCATATTCTACCTCTTTTCTTAATATTTGAATGTGCCTTATTATCTGCTTGCTATAACTAATGACATATAATCACAAAGCTTTAATATTTCTTCTCTGTCTTTTAATATAGTTTCTCCTTCTCTTCCAACTCTACTAATATAAGTATAGTCAAATCCCTTTTCTTCTAATACATCTAGAACCTCTTCTTCGTGCTTGTACATCTTCATAATTACTATGTATTTTTCATCTGTTATTTCTTTTATCTTGCTTGCAGGTAATATAACTAATTTTTCATCTCCAATTACTAATGTTCTATCTATTAAACTTGCTGCTGCACAAAATGAAGTTATTCCTGGTAGTGTCTTTACTTCAAATCCATGTTCTTTTACATGACTTAACATATGAATATAAGTACTATATACATATGGATCTCCAATGGTTAAGAATGCAACATTTTTACCTTCTGCTAATTTCTTTTCAATAAAGTCATAAGCTTCTCTTGATTTTTTTAATCTATCTTTTCCCCCCATAGGAAAATGCATAATTGCAACTTCAGCATCTTCTCTAACATATTCTCTTGCAGTTTCAAATGCGATACTTTCTCCACCTTCTGTAGCTGTTGGTGCAACTATAACATCACACATATTTATAGTTTTTGCTCCCTTTACTGTTATAAGTTCCTTATCCCCTGGTCCTACACCTATTCCATATAATACTGCCATTTTATTCTTCTTCTCCTCTTCTACATTTAATTATATATATTGGGTTAAGAGATATCATCATTAATGTATCTCCTTTATTTTTACTTACATTAACCATAGAAACTTCTACTTTATAATTTAATGATTTCATCTTTTCTATAGCTTTATAAGCATTATCTAAAGTGATAAAATTCATAACAATTGTTCCATCACTACTTAAAAGTTCATTACAAATTCTTATTATTTCCTCTAACTCTCCTGAACTTCCACCTATAAATATAGAATCAAACTCTAGTTCTTCATCAACTAATGTATATAATGCATTAGTTCCTTTTTTATTTAAAACCATAACGTTTTTACATTGAAATTTTTCAACATTACTTTTTGTAATATTATAAGCTTCCTCTTCTTTTTCTATAGCTAAAACTTTTCCGTATTTTGCAATCTTAGATGCTTGAACTGTAATACTTCCAGTTCCACTTCCTATATCTAATACAAATGAGTCTTCTTTTAAATCCATCTTACTTATTGAAAGAACTCTGATTTCCTCCTTTGTCATTGGACATTTGCCTCTAATAAATTCATCATCTTTTATAAATATCATAATATAACACCTTTACTCTCTATTAATTACTTCGTCCGCCTTTGCTTATACATATATCAACACTTTGTTAAAACATGGCTAATTATTAAAATACTCAGTTCACTAAATTGTTTATTTATAAACTCTTCAGGTTTTCCTATATTTATAATTTCGTCCTCATAAGAAAGATTTTGACCTATAATTACATTACAATCAATAGATTTAGAATATAAAATTTCACATAATTTACTTGGATTGTTTTCTTTATCAGTGAGCCATACGGTCATATTATTTTCTTTTACAGTATTTAAAAACTCTTCATTTCTTCCATGTAAACTCCCTAAATGCGCATTATTCCAAGGTAATTTAACCTTTGAAGATAAGTACTGAAAAGAACTTATTCCTGGTATTACTTCAAAATTATTAGTGATATTGTTTTTTAAATAGTTTACTATTCCATAAAACATTGGATCACCTGAAGCTACTAATGAAATATTAAAATTTTTATTTTCTTCTAATATTCTTTCTAAATCTTTTAAACCCTTTAAATAAATTTTTTTAGTATCAATAAAATCAAGAGAATCTACTGCTCTTTTAAACCCTATAATTACATCTGAACTTTTTAATACATTTGTTGCTTTTCCTACAATATAATCTTTATGTCCTGGACCAATTCCAACTACAAATAACATCTCTTTATCACTCCAAACATGAACTCCAAAGTAAGATTGGATTTGATGCTCCATAATACATGATTGCATCTATATTTAATTCATCATAAACATAATTTTTCATACTCTTTAATATTTTTTCACCTATATTTTCATATAATTTTTCATAGCCTTCACCTAATAATTTCACAGCACCTTCACAAGTTTTTTCATTTAAAACTTTATTTACTAAAGAAATGTCGTATCCTAAAAGTGCTAATTCTAAAGCTAATACTTCAAGCCTTACTCCACATACTCTACTATGGGTATTAAAACATCCATAAGCTATCTTGCTCATCTTTCCTATATGACCAACTATAACTATATTTTTAACATTACAAGAAACACAACATTCTAATGCAAATCCTATGAAATTTGAGCATATAATAATTTCTTCTTCTTTATAACCTAATCTCTTACAATAATTCTCACCTAAATTTCCAAAAGTAAGTATCAGATTTTTAAATTTTAAAGACTTTTGATTTATTTCTAATTTTATAGAAGCTTTTAATGCATCTTCCGACATAGGGTATACTATTCCAGATGTACCTAATATAGATATTCCCCCTTCTATTCCAAGCCTTGGATTAAAAGTTTTTTTACCTATCTCAATGCCTTGCGGAACAGAAATTATCACTTTTACATATTGATTTTTTGGTAAAATGCTCCCGACCTCTTTTATAATCATTTCTCTTGGAACTGGATTTATAGCTGGTTCACCCTTTGCTACAAATAGTCCATCTTTTGTAACTCTTCCAACACCAATTCCACCATCTAAGAAAATAGTCTTACTTTCATTACTTATTAACTTTTTAGATAATTCTTCTGCTTCTTCTTTACTTATTTTTTCTACTCTTGCTTGTATCTCGAGTCCCATTGTGATGTCTTTATCATCACCACTAAATTTTAATATAGTGCACTGTACAAAGTTTTCACCTATAACTACATCATCAATAGGCATTTCAACTTTTATACCCTTGGGAGTGTCTATTTCTATTTCATTTAACTCTTCTTCATCATTTAATAAATCAAAAAGTAACATTGTTGCTGCTTTAGAAGCTCCTGTAGCACATGATCCTGTTGTGTACCCACATCTCAACTTATTCATTCCACTTTCAATATACATTTCAAACATAGAAACTTACCTCCTAATTTCGGTACATGAAATGCACTTACTCATTTATATTTTCTCATAACAAGTCAAAAAAGCTAATTCCAAAAGCCAATGCTAATGGAGTATAAATATGACCTACCCTATCTTTTAACAATCATATACAAAAGTGCATTTACAATTGCAGCTCCAACTGTACTTCCACCTTTTCTTCCCTTTACTCTTATATAAGGAATTCCTAGTTCATCTAAATTTTCCTTACTTTCAGCTGCTCCAACAAAGCCTACTGGAACTGCTATTACAAGCTTTGGATTTGCTTTCTTTTCTTTTATAAGTTCTTTTAGTTTAAATAATGCAGTAGGTGCATTTCCAAATACAAATATATCTACATTATCACTGCAAGCTTTTTCAACAGCAGCCATACTTCTAGTAATTCCTTTTTCCTTTGCTTCCTTATGAACATCTGGTTCATTTACATAACAAATTACCTTACTATTTGTTTTAGCTAACGCCATCTTGTTTATTCCATTTAAAGCCATATTAGTATCTGTATATATCGTAGCCCCTTTAGATAACACCTCTTTTCCTACACTTATAGCATCATCACTTATTTCAACTAAATCTTTATATTCAAAATCAGCAGTTGTATGTATAACTCTTTTAACTATTAAAAGTTCTTCATCTATAAAAGAATGCTTACCTAACTCCTCACCTATTATCTCAAAACTCTTTTCTTCAATCCCCATAGGATTCTTCAAATAATCCATACGCTCTCCTTCTCTTCTTATAAAATTGATTTAATTTATAGTTTATTTAAATTTAAGTTAATATATACACTAGGTAAAGTGGCATTGTAATTGGANNTACTGCTTGTCTCAATTTTATATTGAGAACAAGCTAAAATGGGACTATAGTTATTTTAGTATTCCTAAGTTCAATTACTCAGTCCACTTTACTTATGTATATATTAACACTTCATTAAATTTATTTATCTATTTATTAAACTTTCTATTAATTTAATATTTCCCAAGAAATTAATGTGTGCATATCCTGCTAATGTATTATTTTTTAAATATCCACACTGCCAAGTTATCTTTTCTCCATCATATTGTGTTTTTTCAACATTATATATTTTATTTTCATTTAAATTAACATCTGACTTATGAAATTCATGAGCATTTATTTTAACTTTTTGCCCAAAATATTTTTCATCTATATTTACTGTACAATATCCAAATCTTTTAAGACCTTTAGTCATTTCACTTTTTCCATTAAAGAATCCAACCATATTATATCCATCAATTTCTTTTGTTAAATACATAAGACCACCACATTCTGCATAACATTTTAGTCCAGAATTTAATGCATTTTTTATGCTTTTTCTCATAGATATATTATTTTCTAATTCTTCTTTAAAAACTTCTGGATATCCTCCTCCTATGTATAAAAAATCTAAGTTATCTGGTAATTTCTCATCATTCATAGGACTAAAATAAATAACATTTCCTATAGATTTTAAAAGTTCTATATTATCCTTATAATAAAAACTAAATGCCTTATCTAAAGCCACTCCAATATTTAAATTCTTATTCTCTATACTAATCTCTATTTTATTATTGCTATCACAATTAATTTCTAACATACTCTCTAAAATCCCATCTAAATCAACATGTTCATTTATTAGTTTACTACATAATGATAACTTATCTTGTAAATTATCTATTTCCATGCTTTGCACTAGACCTAAATGCCTGCTAGAAATTTTTAATTCTTCATTTTTAGGAATATATCCAAATACTTTTGTACTGCAATTTTCTTCTATAGCATATTTTAAAAGTTTATAATATTTTTCACTTACACAATTTAATACAACACCAATAATATTAGCATTTCTATAGTTCTTAAGACCGTTTATTTCTGCACATAGTGTTGAACTCTGTCCTTTAGGTGAAAGTACTAAAATTATAGGCATATTTCCTAATGTATTAGAGATATCATAAGTTGAAAATTTTGTTGTTACTCCTACACCATCGTATAATCCCATTACACCTTCAATTATTCCAATGTCACCATTTCCTTTAAAGTAACTTCTTCTAACTCCATCTTTTCCCATTAAAAATGTATCAAGATTTCTAGATTCTACTCCTGTAGCTTCTTTATGAAAAGCTGTATCTATGTAATCAGGGCCTACCTTATAACCTTGTACACTTAAACTTCTATCTTTAAATGCTTTCATAAGACCTAAAGTAAATGTTGTTTTTCCTCCACCACTACAATTAGACGAAATAATTATAGATTTCATATTATTCACTCCTTTCTTGATTTAATTATGATAAATAAAATGAATATATCCAAACTACACTAAATCGCAGTGTAATTTTTTCGTACTTCCTACATTTAAATATCTGTCTTCTATAAGATCATAAATTCTTGAAATATAAAGATTTGTAAATTCATCTATTTCACCTAATCCATGAACATATGCTTCAACATTTATACCTTCATTTAAGAACATACTTTTCCAAGAATCTTCTTCTTCTGATGCCATATCATTTTTAACATGATCCCCTGCAACCACCATTAATGGAACTAAAGTAACATTATTAATATTTTTTCTTTTTACTCTCTTTAATACTGTTTCAAAAGTAGGATACCCCTCTACAGTTCCAACAAAAACATTATCATATCCTTCGTCAACTAAAACACTTTGAAGACAACCATATACAGAATTACAGCAATGTGGAGTTCCGTGACCAAATAATATAGTACATTCATTTTTCTTTAACAAAGTTTCTATGCTATTTATAAACAATGTATAATCCTGTGGTGCATCCTCTATGCCTTGATAATAAAATATTGGTCTACCAAGTTTAAGAGAAGAAAATTTATCTTTATACATCTTAGCAACACCTTTTATATAATCAAATTCCTCACCGGGAATTATATGTAATGGTTGAATTATTACTTCTTTAAATCCTTTTTTATATAAATCTTCTAATGCCTCTTCAGGTGTAGCTATATCTATGTTATTAACATTTTTTAATTTTTTTATTATTTTATGTGCTGTAAAAGCTCTAAATATTTCATAATCTTTAAATTCATATTTTATTTTATTTTCTATTCTTTCAATAGAATTTTCTAATGCATCTAAATGACTCGTCCCAAAACTAACTACTAAAATTGCTTTTTTCATATTTCTTTCTCCACTCTACTAATTTATTTTTTCTTATAATAAAACACAATTATTTTCTCAAAATAAAAAATATCCCTACTAAAATAATATACATTAGTAAGGACTTACTTAAACACATAACAAACTAAAAAAATAATTTCTTATTTTCTTTTAACTTGCTATTGTCCCTCCCTCCGAAAGATAGCATGAATTTTAGGCAGGTCTCCTGACTCAGGGGTCATCCTAAAAATTCTTTTCCTTCCCAGATAAAATTCCAGTGGATACTAAAAGAACTTAGTCACCCTTTACAGTAGCGGGGGCTGTAGTGGATTTTAACCACTTTCCCTATTAATCTTAAGCAATTTAAATGCCTATAGAACCTAAAAAACAAATATTTTATTATGGATAAATTATAAGGTACTACTTACTTTTATTCAACTAAAAATTATATCCAAAACTTTTAATGTTCACTAAATGTATTAATTGAATACTATATTATAGGTATAATTACATAGGAGAGGTAAAATGGATTTTAATAATTTTGATTTTAACAATTTTAGCTTTAATGATTTTATTAACTATATTCAAAATAGTGGAAACACCTCAAATTGTGATTGGAATTGTAAGAATGAACAGTGTAATTCAAATACAGAATCCAATAGTACAAGCACAAATTGTAATGATATTCCTGGTGGATTTCAAGATTTAGCTCCACAACTTTTTACATTGATAGCTCAAATACTAGGTTTGGTTATGGCTGGCAACTTGCCCTTTAACTTACAAAATGCAATTGGAAATTGGTTTGAATTATTAGGACAGGTTATACTAACTTTTAATTCTCAACAACAATATTTCCAAGGAGGACCTGGTAGGTACTATAATATAAAATATAAAAATGTATCCAATCCTTTCTGTCCAAATCCACCTACTCATACTGATACTAATCAAACTGGTGATTCCTATGAATCTTCTTCAACTAATACCTCTAATAATCAGAGTAATAAATCATCAAATAAATACGAATCTGAAATTAAGAATCTAAAAAATAGCATTGAAGAGTTAAGAAAAGAAATAGCTGCATTAAAAAATAATGAATAAAAAAAGTTACCTTTAAATAACATATATATTATCAAGGTAACTTTTTTTATTTTATATTTTTTTATATTATATAGATAAAATGTTATTTAACCAATTCCACCATATATAACACCAAGAATTATTATAATTATTGTTGCTGGAACAAATATGTATTTACCAAATTTAATAAATCCAATTCCCAATTTATATTTTGCACCTTTATTTACTTCATCTAATGCTTTTTTATTATCAACTATATAATAGAAAATAAATGCCGTTATTACTGCTCCTATTGGTGATAATATTATTGTTATGAAGTTTGTAAAATTATTAAATAATTCTCCATTAAGGCCTAGTGGAATTGCAAAAATAAATGCTACACTAGCTATAATTATTGTTGCTTTTTTTCTACTCCACTTAGTTACACTTAAAGCAGCCTCTACTGGTCCTTCAAGCATTGCTATTGATGAAGAAATTGACGCAAATATTATACTTAAAAAGAATAATGCACTTAATAAACTGCCTAACGGCATTGTTTGAAATATACTTGGTACTGTAACAAACATTAATGCAGGTCCTGCTGTAGGGTTTAGTCCTAATGCAAAAACTGCTGGCATAATCATAAATGCTGCTAATAATGCCGATAAAGTATCAAATGCTGCTGTATTTATAGCACAGTTCGGTATATCAAATTTATCATCAGCATAACTTCCGCATGCTACCATACAACATCCAGTTATAGATACTGTGAAAAATGCTTGTCCCATAGCCATAACCCATGTACTTGGTTTTAATAAATATGCCCAATCAGGTTTTAATAGATACTGAACTCCTGCAACTGAATTAGGCAAACTTAAAGACTTGATTATTAAAACTATAAAAATAATAAATAATAACGGAATAATTATTTTATTAATCTTTTCAATCCCCTTTGTAACACCAAAACTTACTATTATCAGTGTTATTAAAACAGCTAATGCATGCCATATGACAACATTGGGACTGTTAGCAAAGTTCGCAAAATATGTTTCAGTATTTATTGATGATATTTCTCCAGTTAAACTTATAAAAAAGTACTTTAAAACCCATCCAATTACTACTGTATAAAACATAAATATACCTGTTAATCCAAGAGTAGGAATTACAGATACTATCTTTCCACCTTTTATATTTTTATCTTTAAAAGCTTGTCTTATTCCTCCTAATGATCCTTGTTTGTACATTCTTCCAAATGCAAACTCTCCCATTAATCCAACTACTCCTAAAATAATAACAAAAAGAAAATATGGGATTAAAAATGCTGCCCCACCATTTTCACCCAGCTTATAAGGAAACATCCATACATTTCCTAAACCTATTGCTGCTCCAATACAAGATAGTATAAATCCTAATCTACTTGAAAAGCCCTCTCTTTTACTCACTATATTCCTCCTCAAATTATTAAATTTCAACATTTAAATTAACATACATTAACTATTATATGGAAAAAATATCATTATGTAAACAAAATATGTGATTTTTTTATATTTTTTTCATTATACCGTTAAATATTTTAACACTTTATCATATTTAAAGCATTATTTTTAAAACAGTATTCGACTAATTTATGCGTAAAAGTAAAAAAATAGTGTTAATATTAATTCTTATTTGTTAATATTAACACCATTTTCTTCTATAATTTAATAAAATTAATTTCCAGCTCTGTTATAATGCTGACTTGAAAAACCTTCTCTTTTTACAGATTTATGTTTTGCATTAGGATTATGATTATGACCTTCTTCTGTTATTGGAGTTTGATAATTACATTTTTCCATTCTTGCTGTTTTATTATCTGGTTGACTATCTTTAGGCATTAAAATCCCTCCTAACATTCAATTTATAATTAGTCTAAATTTAGTATGTCCAACATAATTTTATTTATTATAGATATGTTAATTAATTACTTTTACAATTTAACATACTAGTTCCTATTTAAGTTAATTTTAGATTTTAATTTTATAATTTTTGTAAAATAAATTTATTTACAGGAAATATTGACATAAAAAAAATAAAGGCGTATAATCAAACTTGTTGTGAGGCCCATTGGTCAAGCGGTTAAGACGCTACCCTCTCACGGTGGAATCATGGGTTCGATTCCCGTATGGGTCACCATTGTAGTAAACATCAGTGTTTAGAGTTCTAAATCACTGGTGTTTTTCTTATTTTCCCACACTTTTCCCGACCTAGTTTTTTATATTTTACACCATTTTTACACCATAGTTTTTCATTATATATTATCAATTTATTTTTTCTATTAAAAGATGTGTGCTACTCTACTTCTTTTAATAGAAAGACTAGTGCTTTAAGAAAAATTTATATATATATTAGTATGAGTATGTAAATTAACCCTAAAGGTATTTTTTACCTTTAGGGTTTTGTTTTTTTACTCTAATAATCTTCCTTCTAAATATGACCATTTTAAATAATCTGGATTACTATAATAAACTGATGAATTAAAGTCTGAAATTTCATCACTTATAAATGAATTAAATACTTCAAATAAAACATCTGCTAAATTAGCTTTTTCTGAAATTATGCTTAATATTAATCTTTGATATACTTTTCCTATAGATTTAACACTTGGAACATTGTATTTACATAATCCAACTGTATCAAAGCTACCTTGTTGTATATTAAAATACTCTATTATTTCATCTGAAACTTGCTCAAATGATAGACAATGATTAACCTGAGCAATATCTAATTGCCTAGCTAATTCTTTCCTACCTAATATTTCAACAATTGTTGATCTTCTATTTTTGCTTTTTCTACTTATAAATTCTATAAGACAGCATACATAAAACAAATCATTTTTTTGAGTATCATTCATTAATAATTTCACCTCTTTCAAACTTAAGGCAATCAAGAGCTTTTAATATCTTAAATGCATGAAATTCTCTATTCTATTATTTATTTTATCATATCTTTTAAGAACTGTAATTATACTTTGATTTAATAATATGCATGTAAATAAACCTCTAAGATTGACATACTACCTTTAATGATTTTTACTTTAAATTACTAATTATATAACCTATTTATTTAACAATTTTATTTTCAATTGTTAAATAGAAAATAAACAATAATTTTATTAAATAATAATACTTCTACTTCATCAAATACTACCTTATTTGATAATAGAAAAACTCCTATAACTAATGGAGCTGCCCCTCCAATTGATGGAGAAGCTGCTAATATAAAAAGAAGTTATACTCTTCGTAAATCTACAGTAAGAAAAATAAATGAACTAAAAAGTATACACACAGATATAAATGTTTGTGTAAGTACAATTGTTAATATGGCCATAGATTATTATCATGAATATATAACAAATAATATTAAGTAACTCTAGTTTTACAGTATAAAAAAATATCACTGGAAAATTTCCAGTAACATTTAATAGAAAATAGATAAGTCACACAAAACTATTTACAGTTCCATAGCCATTCTTATTTCTTCTATTTCAGCAATAGGTAACTCAGTTAATTCATTTATAAGTTTATTACTCATGCCTTTTTTAATAGCTCTTTTCGTAGTTTCTATTGCCTTTTCTACTTTACCCTCTGACTTTCCTTTTTCTCTTCCCTTTTCTATACCTTTTTGAATTCCTTCTTCAATTAAACTTCTTCCTAGTTCAGTCACTTTAATCTCCAATTTTAATTAATTTTATCATAATTAATTATTACTAATTGCTTTTCTTATTATATCTATTTTCTCAATAGATAAATCTGTCAATTCACTTATTACTTCATTGCTCATACCCTTTTTAATAGCTCTTTTTGCAATTTCTATTGAATTTTCTTGTTTTCCCTCTGACTTACCTTCTTCAATTAAACTCTTACCTAATTCAGTCATCTTAATCTCCTCCCTTACTTTCTCTAAATCTTTACCACTTAAAAACTTATTTGCAAAAACATGAGTGAAAGTCCAAATTTTACATTTGGTTCTTGGAACTTACTCAGCGAATGAATATGAGTCGAGTTTCCTTTATCAGACAACATCATATCTATAATCCTTATCAATATCCTTAACAACTCTTATTGCATTTACTATCTTGTCACCCTTACTAAGTTTTCCACCCATTATCGGTGTAAAAGTTAATGCTATAATATCTTGCTTACTAAGTTCTTCTCCTGATTTCATTTTATCTATTATATCATTAAAGATTTTATCTCCATCTTTATTAGACATTGAAATAGCATTAACTCTATATGAATTAATTCCACTTTCATATCCATTTAAAGGTTTTTTAATATCTCCTGAATAAACTACATAAGTTACAACATCTTTTCCAGTTTGCATATTTAATAATGCTTCATATGTTCTAAATCTTCTTAAATCAGTAACACCCTTATTAGTTGTTTGGAACTCAAAATGTATATACGTATCATCTTCCATTAAGAAAGTATAATCCATAAACATGAGTGCAAGTCCAAATTTTATATTTGGTTACTTAAACTTACTCAGGGAACGAATGTGAGTCGAGTTTCCTATATTATCAAGTACCACAATCTCAGTAGATCCTGTGTCCTTAACTTTTTTATCTATTCCAAAGAACTTTAATCCATCTTCTGCAAATATATCCATAGCTCTCTTTAAGTAAGAATCAAAATCTATGATTTTGCTCTTCGAACTTACCCAGTGAACGTATGTGAATCGGGCTTCCTTTTATCATATCTTCATAATTAGTAGCTCTCATCATTTCACCCCTTTAACTGTAAAATAATATTCCTAGCATATAACACTTTTAATATATATGTTCTAATTAAGTTATTACATTTATACTTTTTATATAATTTTCATATAAAATTATATCTTTAATTAACAATATCTAGTTAGAAGCATATATATCATAAATTTGTTGTTACTTCAATTATAACCTATAATATTTATTTTATAAACTCTATAAAATAATCACCTTATAAACATATATTCTCTATGTAGGAGGTGATTTTTTTATGGATATCAATGAATTAATAAGTCTTAAATGTATAAAATTATTTCCAATTATGTTATTTGCTATACATATTACAAAATAAATACTATAATTTATAAGTAAATATATTTAAATACAGTATATTTATGTTAAATAAAGACACTACTATGAAAAGAGGGTAAGATATTGTTAAAAAAATTACATATTAAACTTGTAGCTACTTTCGATAAATTCTATAGTATATTTTTTCTATATATATTATTTGGATTTCTTATATCTATTTCTTCAATTGGGAAAAATACTTTAGGACATAAATTAGAGATAATCTGTGGAATTATATGTATGATATCTGGAATAGTTGGATTAATAAAGTCATATAAAACTAAAAGAAAATCCTAATATAAAAAATTAACTACATAATTCTAATGACAAGCCTTGGGTATGTTTGACCTAGCTACAAAAGTTTATAAAAAATTAATAATGTCAATCTGCTCCTTAGTCCTAGATCTTTGACATTATTAACTTTTTTTATGATATAATTTTGCTTTTCAAACTACAGATATATAAAAAATAATATATTAGCCGAGGGCGTATTTAGAAGATATAAACACCCTAGAAATTCGTTAAATTTAGTAATAAAAGTATAAAATCAATTTATTTAAAATTATAAAGAATATTGCTAAATAAAATATAAGATAATATTTAATAAAAATACTATCTTATCTACTAATTCATCTATAAAATAAGAGAACATCTAAAAATATAATAGGCATAGGTTAAACCTAATGGACTAGCATTTTGCCTGTCCATTAGCTTTAACTTATGCCCTACAAAGAGAGTTTGAGGCATCTGCCTCATTATATTCATGGGTTGGAGTAGATTAATGAAAAGTTACTATAAATTAAAAATTATAGATATACTTAATACTTTTGATTAAGTTAGTCCATACCCTACCTTGACCACAGAAAAAGGCTTAGATAGTATAGGAGCTGTTCTTAAAATTCCTACTACTTTAGCTACAGCTCTTATACCTAACATCTATAAATTAGCTACATAGGAATATAACAATTGGGAGATAGAATATCTATAAATGAAGTATGAGTGGCTTGGATGTTCTATCTCCTGGTTGTTTTATTCCTCTTCCATAATACTATCTATAAATTAACTAATTTTAAAAATTAGGATTTTTTTATCTTAAAGAAAATCTATTGTATTCAAGAATATAGGCATGTCTATTTAGGTAAACAAAGTTTCCCGAAGTGTACTAGCTATATATAATATCTTAAATAAAAATACTCTTTACTAAGAATATAATAGAGGTATTTTTAACATCTAAATTTAGCTTGTATCATTTACTGGACAACATCTTGTTTACCGGAAGTAGACTTGCCTTTATATAAGATAATTTTTATTTGAAAATGATATTGAAAAAAATCTTCCTTTAATCAACCTATGTTAACATTTAGAACAAAATAAATACCTCATCATGAAATTGAAATTTACTTACCATATCTTTATGGTTTCGGTAAAGACTTCTTGTTCATTTTTCTTTGCTATGATAGTTAACGAACAAGGAATAAAACTATTCCCTCTATACTTTGGTTTGCACTCATAACCATTAACCTTTTCCTGTTCTAGCAAATCTTCAATCATATCATCATATCTGTCCTTTAATGTAACTACTACTGGTGGTACATATATGTATTTTCAAAAACTGGCTCACCATTAAAACGTAATGGCATCAAATAAAGAGGTACAAGAATCTTTTTTTCATATAATTCTTGAGCTTTTTTATTAGAATCAATTTCCGAAAAATCGAGTTTATTTGTATCTTTTTTTAACAAATTAAATAATTTCATTTGTTAGTCTCCTTTACAAATTTGGAATTTGTGTTACCTTAATACTTCTATTTCAAATCCATATTCACGCAATATAATATTATCATCTATTTATCATTTATCTATATTTTCAGGGAATAATTTCCACACATGAGAAATCCCTGTTTTAATCTTATGTGTATCATTGAATATGCATTTATATTCATCTAAATTAATAAAATCTGTCATGACTATTTTTAATTCATCTAAAGTTGATATATCATCACAATAAGCACTAACTCCACTAAACTCCACTTCTCCTTCAAAAGAAAATGGAACATCTTCACCATATTCATCATCCCAATACACATTTGCAGTTCCTGTCCATCGAACTAGAAACCTATTTCCATTTCTTTTTAAGAATTTAATTGTTCCACTAGTTACATCTTCATGTTCAAAAACATACAATGTTCCTGCTTCTTCACCATTTGCATTATATTGAGAATCCCATTTTAAAGAAAGTCCTTCTATATCTTTCCATGATTTTATATCAAGCCTAAAACCATTGTTATGATACAAACGAGGCGAAACCGATTCATAATAAATTTCTTCATCATCTTCTAAGTCTTCCAATTCTTCATTATCTAATTCTGTTACAAAATCTCCTGCATTCATATCTATTTCTATAGACCAGTAGAATTCTGCCAGTCCAGTACTCTGCATTCTTTTACTCATGGCAGAATCCATAAAACTCCCACCAAATGTCGCATTCTCCACATCAAACTTTAATTTTCCCAACTTAAACATATTTTGCCTCCACAAATTACTATTTTTCTGTTGGTTAATTATATCATATTTTGTAAATACACCCTTATAATTTTTCAAGAGACTTTTTAGTAATAACTACAACTTTAAATATTATAAAAAATATATAATTTTTTTATAATAACCTTGTATTTTTTAATTCTAAAACATATATCCTATGTGAAATCAAATTAAAGCATTAATGAACCTTATAATCTAAAAAGAAGTCTTCTTCGTTAATGGTGGATTATTAAAAGCAATTGATTCTGCTCAAATAACACACAGAGCAATCACAAAATTTGATTTAAAATAATTTTTCTCTCATAATAAAAAATTCTTTCTTTTATAAGATAAACACCCATGCATAATTATTTATACATGGGTGTTTTGTTAGTTAACTCTGTTTACTCCTAGTATCTAAAACTTATATTTACTATACTATCATTTAAAGTTAAACTTCATATTTTATGAATAATGGATAGCTTTACATTATATTTTTAGCTATAATATAATTCTTCATCACATTGCCTTCCATCTCAAAGCACTTTACCAAAAAAAACCTTTATAGCTTTCATATACATTTTCGCCAAATAAAATTGACTCACACGTTATCGGTTCTCCATTAAGAATATGCCATCGCCAATCACCTTTACCATCATATAAATCATTACCTTTAAGGTTACCTACTATTATATCAACATTTACCGTTCCATCTGTAAAATTTATAAGCGCTTTACGCATTTCTTCTACCTTCTGCAATGCTTCTTTTTCCACTTCAACCTTTTTTTCAGCATCATATAAACGGTCATCAAGTGAAATATGTATAGATAAATAAACTGGACATATGTCAAAAGCTTTCTCCATAGTAAAATTAGTGAAATTAATGCACCCCTCCGGTGTCTCCAGTTTTTCCCTATATGCATTTACCTGTTTTTCCATAGCTTCATATTTATCATTATCTGTATAACCTGTACTGTCTGCCAAATTGCAATAAGTATAGCTACTTGCATTTACTATTGGTATATCTATAAAATACTTGTTCATAAACTGTTCTTGATAATATTTACCAATATATTCTTTCAGGTAACTCTCTATCTGATGTTTCAAAGTAGAACTATTGTTCAGCAGAAACTCTTGTTCACCCCCGTTAACATCTGTATATTTTATAGTCCACTGAATATATTTGATATCGTGCTTATCAATATCTTCATTAATATCACCGGCTTGGTGATATATTTCAGTTTCTTCGACAACTTCATAATCACTTCCAAACATCGCAGCCAGAGCTTTCTGGTACAATTCAATATAGTTTTCTGAATATATGTGTACATTATCTTCCACCGTATAATGGATGCCTGTAGAACTTCTTTCCGCTTTATTACAACTCGTTAACAATCCTAATGTAATAAACATTATAAAACAAAGTATAATATTCTTTTTCATATTTAATCTACCTTTCTATAAAATTATTTTATAGAACTTTATAAGTAACAATTATGAACTAAGTATTTATTTTCAATTACTTATTATAAATAATTTCTCCTAATTGTTCTAAGTATATGAATAATTAGAAGTTAGATATATTTAATTAAATCTTATCTTTAATACTTCTTTATTCTTTTTTATCATTAATTTTTCCATATTGTTTTCTAAAGATATTTCCCTCTGGAGAATATAATATTGCAAAGCTTGTATTAACTTCTATAACAACATATCCCCTTTCCTCTAAACTAAATTTAAATTCTAGCTCTTTGTTATAGTTTTCTATTTTATTTATAGATTCAAATTGATTTTTTATACTTGTATAGTTACTTCTTACATCTTCTTCAATTAATCTTATATCTTCTAAAATATTATCTGCATTATTTGTATGTATAATACTTGTCCCTACACTATTTAATCCTCCACCGATAGGGAAATATACTTTATTATTGATTGAATATAGCATAAAAGAACCATTTTTTCTTGCTTCTTGGATTTCCTTATTTGTTAACCTATTTACTGAAGCTACTCCTTTAGCTAAATATTTTTCTAATATAAAATGCCAATTTCTATCTAGAGTTTCTAATAATTCTTGATTTGAAAATACATTTTTTGTATTATGATGATATATGTCTATAAAATATATTTCATTATTTATTATTTTGATAAATAATAAATATTTAGATCTATTTCCTTTTTCTTTGTTAGTTTTATCACTACGCATTTCTTGTTCAGTCTTAGCCTCTTTTTCATTTAAATGGATATGATAAATTCCCCAATCGTCCAATAAATAATCTCTTGAATTTCTATAAATAGGACTTCTTTTATCTTTTATAGACATGTCAGAGTAATATATATTTACACTTAAATGACCATTCATATCTATCCCTTTTTCAAAATTAAACTTGAATTTTAATAAAGCATCTATATATTTCTTTTCAAGTTGATTTTGCTTAATACTCTTTTCAATATTATCAGATAAAAAAACCTTTCTTGGTATAGGTTTAATTGTTCTATTTATGACATTTAAATAACTTATTAATAATCTAAATGTTGAATCTTGTTCATTGAATCTTATTTTACCTTCACTTAATAATTGAATCATTTGTTCTCTTAAATCTTTTTCAAAATTCATGACATCCCTCACAATAAATATAAAAATAACTCATGCCTTAAATTTACTTTTATGTAAAATTTATTGAATATATTACTATCACAAGGCAACTTCATACAGATTGAAATTACTTGATAAATCTAAAATTTTACGGCATAGCTTGTGACAGATTCTTTCTATATAAACATCCAATTATTAGCCTAATTGGTAGTTAAATTAGAGGTTCACAGTTACAAATAAATACTTCAATATTCCCAAACCTCCAAGAATACCTCCCAAAACCACACATTCATTATTAGACAAATTGGAAAAAGTTTCACACTCAAAGATTGCATATTTAAATATAAATGGAAGTATAACTACAATCACCATTTATACAATTATTATTTTAAGTACTGCATTTATAATCTTCTTTTTCGCTTTCATTACTTATAAGAATAATAATTCTATATTTAATTTTGATTGAATTTATAATCTTCTTTTTCGCTTTCATTACCCTACCGCCTATACAAGCCATCTTGTTCTTTAATATCAAGACTTTGGAAAAGCTTTTTCAAAAGCTACTTGCATTTCAATCACGCTATGGTATCGGTAATCAATATTAGGATTTATTCCCTTTTGTACAAAATTCTTTATTTCCTCATTTTTTATATTTTCAAGGTTATACTTGCCAGTCATTACGTAATAAATCAATCTAGTAAGTGCAAAAGTTTCATATTCCATATTGTAATTGCTAAACCCAACAAACTGTAGATTACTGTCATTCAACGAGCCTTTTACCTCACTACCAAAGCTGGTGAGATTACTATGTTCGACCTTAACCAATCCAAAATCGGATATTTTCACCACACTTAGTTCATTATCATAATGTTGCAATAGAATATTTGTGAAGCTAATATCTCTATGGAGATATTTTTGCGAATGTATATATGAAAACCCTTTAAATATCTGATATGCAATTCCTCTACGTCGCTTTACACTTAATTTGCTATTGTTCTTTTTTATAAAGTCATACAATGTCTCATCAGCGTGTTCCATATAGTATTCATTCTTTGCATCATCATATCTATAAACTTCCATTACATATGGAGATTTCAATTTCTTCATTATATCAAATTCAAGTCTAAATCTAGATATTTCCTTCTCATTTAAATCATTCTTAGCCCTTTTTAATATGAAAAACTTATCATAAAAAGTATCCTTGTATTTGAATACTTTTGCATAAGATCCTTCCCCAATGAATTTCAATTCAAAATTATAATCCTTGCTTGCAGCTGGAACTGATATAATCTGGTACATATGAAATATAGGATCATATTCTACAATATTAAAATCTGGTAAATTATCTGGAATTTCACTACCGTTTGATTCACGGAGGAAATTTTTACATGATTTCAGCATTGAATCATAGGAATCTTCAAGACTAAACGATAATGGTGTTGTTTTTAGCACATACTGCATATCCTCATATAATTTTATCAATTTAAGCAATTCTCTGCTTTCTGACGCATTAAAGTGCCCATTACTTTGTTTCTTTGACTGCATAAATGTAAAGAGTACATTAAATCTCTGATGCATTATGGCAAAAAGCTGTTTCAAATAGTGATTTCCTATATTGTTATACAATTTTTCCGTTTTAATAGCTTCCTCTAATCTATTTTCTTCAAGTTTTATTTTTAAAAAATATGTACTATCCAACGCTCTCTCCTTAATGTTTATAAATTCTTATCATTATTTATACGTATATATTTTACCAAACAGTGTGTATATATCAGTCCCTTAAAATTACAATTTATTTTTAAATTAATTCTCATACCATATTTTTAAAACATCATACTACTCAATTCTCAAAGAACAAGTTTTATTTACCGTTCCCAATCTAAGCTTCGCATTGTTAGCCTAATGGGTATATTGATAATTCATTCAGTTCAAAAAAATTCGTATTATTATACGAGTTATAATAATACAAATTTTTTACTATATTAAACTTACTCACAAAAATGAATATTATGTTCCTTAAGATATTCATACATATGTAAATTTTTATTTAGATTCAGTTTAGATATAAGCACCTCCACAGTTATATGCTCTGAAACATAAAGTTCATAAATAAGAATCCAAGAAGAAGCTTTACTACTTACTTGGTCTATGTTTTCTTCTCCCAACAACTCTTTCCTCAAAAGGATAATGTGAGCCAGTTCATTTTTGCTATCTACAATTTTTTGCACGAGTGAATCATCAATTTGAATATTGTCTGTTTCAATCAACAAATATAACAACCATAGTACTTCTAAGTCGTGTTCAAAACTAATATGTTTATCTAACATTTCCTTAATAATAGAAATTTCACCTTCATTTAGTGTAAAGTTTTCTTTGTTTTCAATAAATAATGAACAGGCTTTTGATAAGGAACGTTCATTATTTTCAATAATTGTTATTAGGTAAGCCTTATATAGATGAAACTCGGTTCGTTCTATCGGATTCTGTTCTAAAGTTTTGAGCAAATATCTTATAGCTCCTTTAGTGCCGTTTTTTTCTAATATAAAATATGCATTAAATAATTCAATTAAATCAGAATTGTCCATATTTTCTTTATTGTATTTTTTAAAAATTTTTTCTAAATTTTCTGCTACATAATACGGGAAATCAATTACTTCTGTCTTTTCATTATTGAGAGAAAATCCATAACGTTTAAGCACTCTTGTAAAAATGCTTATTATCGTCTTCTCATTATCATTAAAAAGATAAACTTCATAATCATCCACATAACGAGAAAATTTAATTTTTTCACTTTTCAGTTCCTTGTCAATACGAGTAAGAATACCTTCAGCAATCATTTTAGATGTTAATGGACCGGAAAGTAGTCCATTGGTTCTGTTTAAGTTCTGCCGTCTATAAACTTCATCCAGTTTTCGATATTTTTTATAAGTATCGCTAATTGTTTCATCATCAGAATTTTTCAAAAATTTATTGTAATCCTGATCTGCCCCTTCTACTCCTAACATAATTGCCGGAATTATATGCATGTAAAAACTAGAAAAACAATTTGATATATCAAGTTTTAAAATTTTCTTAGCTCCAGTTGATTTAACAATCTTTTTAGCAATATTCTCAATATAATCAGAAGAAATATGTTCCAACTGATTTGTAATTCCATTATATGATTGTTCATGTCTCATAATACCCCCATTTTTACCCAAAATAGGAGAAAATGATATTTCTTCAGTTTCAGTAAATTTAATTATTTCCTTAACAATATTCTCACGCCTGATATAATTACGGGTGGCAACATATGCGCCAATTTCAGGAATAAATATACTACGACGGGCATCATTACCATTATACCTACTCATCGTAAAACAACATGGTTCAATTAAATCACAATTCTCAGATGGAGCTCTCATGAACACTTTTGGATCTAACTTGAAGCATGGGGGTAAATATTCAGAAAAGAACCCTGTTTCAGCCATTTCTTTTTCTATACTTATATAATTTCTATTCATTATGTACTTTTATAACCTCCATATATCACTTTCAATTACATTTTTTATAGATACTTTATTTATTATAGTTTTATAAAATTATCTTTAAATATTATAAATATCTCATAATACTAATTATTAATAGATTCATCATTTGAATTTAATATATCAAATTTCTACAATGCACTTTTTAATATATCTGCTACTGCAATATTACTTGTCTTTTTTACTACTATGTGTTAATTATGCAATCAAACAAAACTTGTCCATTAGTTGAGCAATATCTAGATTATCTTCTCATAATAAAAAATCGTTCAGAAAACACAATTTTAGAATATCGTACAGATTTACTTATGTTCTTTAGTTATATAATGAAGTTACGTGATATTAATTTCATTGATATAAACTTTGAACAAGTAAATTTAGAATTTATAAAATCTATTTCTCTACAAGATATGTATTCTTTTATTTCATATTGTCAAAAATCTTTAAATGCTTCTGCAGGTACTCGTGCAAGAAAAATAGTTTCCATACGTCAATTTTGGAAATATCTTAAAACTAAAGCTCATGTTATTGATAACAATATTGCTGAGGAATTGGAAACTCCTAAATTACCAAAGCGAATACCTAAATATCTTAATTTAGAGGAATCAGTCGCTTATTACTTGAATGCAAAAAGTCTACAAGAGATCATTGCATAATTACTATTTTTCTAAATTGTGCATTAAGGCTATCTGAGCTTGCTAGTTTAAATATAGATCAAGTAGATAATGACATTTTATCTATAGTTGGCAAAGGCAATAAAGAACGTAAAATTTTTCTTACCCCTGCGGCTAAAAAAGCTATTAATGATTGGATGCACATTAGAAATTCTATGAATATTAACAATAATGCTCTATTCATCTCCAGAAATAATAACCGCATTACTACTAAAGCTATCCAAAATATTGTAAAGAAATATGTTATTTCTTCTGGACTTGATCCAAAATCTATATCAACACATAAACTTCGTCATACCGCTGCTACCCTCATGTATAAATATGGCAAAGTAGATATCCGTTCATTACAACAAATTCTTGGACATGAAAGTGTTGCTACAACAGAAATTTATACTCATATTGATGAACATCAATTACAATCTGCTGTAAATTCTAATCCATTAGCTCTGATGTTTAACTAACCATAATTATTATCTGCTACCTAATCATGATAGCAGATAATTCCAAGGATAATAGGAATTTGATAAATGTAATTTAATATCTATAGATTTTGAAACTCAAACCCATCTTCTGGTTCTCCTATTTCAAAACCTAATAATGCTGAAGCTTCCTTCTTAAACATTTCGAACCACATATTCCATTCTTCTTGATGCATCTCAGCATAAAATTGCAAACCACTAGGTTCAACTGAAGCATTAATTATTCTTTTGTCATTCTCTTGTGCATACCAATGAGGAATTCCATCAATAAATCCATTCCATCCTGGCATCTCAGTATATAGTTCAACCAACTTATCCCATATACACTTCGGTGATGAGTAATGAATATTCAAATTATGATTGTGTATTTCCATAAAAAATTCTCCTTCTATTTAATGTTGCACTTTCCTACACATTATTAGCCTAATGTATATTACGATTATTGAAGAATACCATTGAGGATTTCCATCAATAAAGCCACTCCAAAATGGCATCTCGGAATATAGTTGATCTACCTTATCCCATATATCTTGTGATAATGAGTAATGAATATTCAAATTATGATTATGTATTTTCATAAAAATTCCGCCTTTACTTTTCACTAACATTTCCGCATTCAAGACATCCTTGAAACTAGTCAAACCTAACTTGATGAAAGGGTGTGCTTCGACACTCTTTTCAAATCAAAGCAAACTTGAATGTTTTGTTATGCGAAATCCTCTATAATATCCGTTTCATCTCAATATAAAAATTATGTGACTCAAATATCTTCTTCAGATGGTTCATTTCAGCTAGAGTTCCAACAAACGAAATAGTATCTTCATTCTTAAGTTCTGCCAACTGTTTTATAGAATAATTAAATATTTTCTTTATAAGTTTTAACAATTAATTACTTTTTTCTAAACAAACAATTTTCCAAGTTCCTTGCTTTTCCAAAATGAGCATTCTACTATTAAATGGAGTTTCATAGCCATCTATTTCAAGTGCATATCCACAATCTATGCAAAAATGTTCCTCATAGTAATTAACCTTGCCATTATAAATAGTTTGGCCGAGATTTATTCTTAATTTTCCGTAGCACATTGGACACTGACTAATTATTTGATCCAAAACATCCCCTCCAAAATACAAGTATATTAATATCTCTAATCATTTTTTTAATTATCTTATTCTTGGTGAACCTTCTCGATAATCTTTTGAGCATTCTCTTTCCAAACTATTTCAAATTCTTCATTGGATATTGGAATTGCAAAAAATTCTTCGAATTCATTTATTTGTTCTATACTTGGCATTGGTTCTAATCCTAGAAATGTATGGTGCTTCATTCTATCAGTAGCACACCCTGTCTTCCCATTTTTATAAAATTCAACTTTTCTAGTTTCATTTCGTTCCTTATCCAATTCTGAATATATAAGTATAGGCTCATCCTCAAAATTGTGAATCCATATATATTTTACGTATTCCATAATATTTTGCCTCCCTAGATAAATATCCTATAATACTGTGAACTAGATTTCGCATAACTACGGTATTTGTGAAGCTCTTAAACCAAGTATTCATATTCACTTTTTCAACTGCACATTATAGACATTATCTCTATATAATCTTACATTTTCCTCCTTATTATACTATATTAATCCAATATTTTACTACTAAATTCCAAATACTTTCCTATAATTATCATATCAACTTCCTACAAAAAAAATAAAACCCACCACATACAACTTCAAAAAGTCATATATAGCAGATCCTAAATACATCACTATTCTATTAAACATTCTCTTCCAAACACTAACTAATCCTTACCTTAATCTATAATTGTTCTCTTGCCTCTTCTCTATTTCCACAACATAATCTTTACACATTTCATAAAGTCTAGATTCTATTCCCTCATCAATAAGTAAAATATCACATGTTTGATATTTTGAAAGCATTTTGGTATAGTATTCATCATCAATCATATTTTTTTATCTTTGTTAAAACATCTCTATATGACACATATACCACTTTAATTTTTTTTATCAAGAAGATTAATTCCAAGAGCTACTGAAAGATGTGTTTTGCCACTACCTACTTGGCCACAAAATAAAATACTATTTTGTCTATGATTTCTTATATTTTTAAAATCATTATAAAATGCTATTGCTACTTCTTTAGCAAACTCTGAGCTTTTATTCCAAACTTCAAAATTAGAAAAAGTTTGTGTACTCATTTCTGTATTAATACCAGATAATTTCCAATCATTCTTTAAATAACTTTTTAGCTCTAGTTTTATTTTGGATCCTTACCTTTTTCATACCCTCAATATTTTGATGCTTTTCCCAATTTGTAATTTTAATAAGATTGTCCTCATCTTACTTCTATCATCCCAAAATCTCTTAATATTTTTAGGGCAAGCCTAATAGAAGTAAGTGATCTACAAAATATTGTGGACAATATTTCTTTCTTACTTTAGATGATGTTTCTAAAAAATTATCTATTAGCAAACCAACACTTCAAAGATATAAAAGTTTAGTAATATCATATAATCATTTTGTGTTTTATTAAGATTCAACTAAGGCACATGAAAATAAATAATATGCCCAAAATTGTAATGGATAGTTTTTGACTGTGCCCAAAGTACATATTATCAAAATATTTCATACTTATTTTTTCCTATATATACTAAATATTATAAACAAGTTTTGAAAATTAATATAGTAGTATATTCTACATTACTTTATAGTTATTATATTACCTTTTTATTCTTTAGGTTTACTATCTTTGATATTTAATAAAAATTATAATTTACATCTATCCATAATACTCAACTATCTCTAAAGGCACATTTTATAAGCAAATTCTTAAGTTCTTAAATTCTAAAATTTATTTATTCTTTAATTCTAATATTCTTTTCTTCTTAAAGATTTTAGATCAATTATATTAGTTTTGTGTAACATATTTTAATTAAATTCATATATTATTAATATAACAAATGATAATTATGAACAAAGGGGTAATTGATTATGAGAAATTGTTGTAACTGCTGTTGCAATTGCTGTAGATGTAGAAATTGTTGTAGATCTGGATTTAATAATGCATGGTTCTTATTGCCATTCTTATTCTTCTAAAATATTTTAACTAATAATTTTATTCTAAAATTATTATTGTGCTATAAATATAATGAAGATAAATCCTTTAATAATATTGAACTAAAATCAACTAATTATATTATATAAAAATGGACCTAAAAGATAAATTCACTTACTCTTTTAGGTCTTAATTTTTCGTTTAAATTTTGTTCTAAACCAAGAAAATAATGGAGTAAAAATCTAATATGAAAACTTTCTCTACTCCTTGTAATTTCTTTCTCAAATACATATATCCTATATGAAATAAAAATTAAAAATAATAATTTTAAAGTAACCTTAAGTGATAACGTTTAATTTATAAACATATTATATCTAATTTAAGTTCTTAGAATTCACTAACTATTGTTAAAACATACTAATCATATTATTATATTTATATATTTAGGTGATGGAGTTCGCCTTTAACTGCGTAATGCTAATGACTCCTACAAAAAACGGGTATACTGTCTTTTGTAGGAGTCTTTTTATTCTTTAAAAGTTATATTATTAAAGAAGTTATGGCTAACTGCGTAAAAATCGACGACTCCACAATCCCCTTAATAATTAATTATTAAAAATATAAAAAAGGAGAAAGAGATTGTATGAACAAAGATAATTCTAAAAAAAAGAATACAATTGTATTTCTTAAAAATCCAAACTTAAGCACACTTCTTGGAATGTCATTTTTAAAGTGGATTTTTATAGGTACAATCATTGGCTGTTTAACTGGAGTAGCTGGTGCTTTATTTTTAAACAGCTTAGAACTTGCTACAACTTTAAGAAACAATAATTCTTGGTTATTATTTCTTCTACCCTTTGGAGGTGCTTTTGTCAGTTTTCTATATTCTAAATATGGTAAATCCTCTTCAAAAGGTAATAATTTAATTATAGATAAAATTAATACTAGTAATGGAGATATTCCTATGCGTATGGCATCTTTAGTTTTTCTAGGTACTTTTGTAACTCATCTTTTTGGTGGTTCTGCTGGTAGAGAAGGTACTGGTGTGCAAATTGGTTCTAGTATATCTGAAGGCGTTGGACGTTTATTTAAATTAGACAAAGTAGATACTAAAATTATTTTAATGTGTGGAATTAGTAGTGGATTTAGTTCTGTTTTTGGTACTCCACTTGCTGGTACTATATTTGGCTTAGAAGTAGCTGCACTTGGAACAATGAGCTATCAAGCGTTAATCCCATGCTTTACATCAGCTTTTATAGGAAATATTGTAACTACAGCATTTGGTGTTCATCATTCACATTATAATATATTAGAAGTTCCTACTATTACATATGTTGTAGTATTAAAAATTATAATTGCTGCAATTTTATTTGGATTAGTTAGTAAATTATTTAGCGAATTAACACATAAATTAAAAGACATATTTTCTTCTAGATTTGAAAATGCTGCAATTAAAAGCATGATTGGTGGATTTATAATAATTGTATTAACATATTTAATAGGAACAAGAGATTATCTTGGACTTAGTCTACCTTTAATAAATAATTCATTTACTGAACAAGTTAGTCCTTTTGCATTTTTTAACAAACTTATATTTACTTCATTTACCCTAGGTACTGGGTTTCAAGGTGGAGAAGTCACACCTTTATTTGTAATAGGTTCAACATTTGGTAATGCTTTATCAAATATACTTCATATTTCTCCATCCTTTTTAGCAGCATTAGGTCTTATTGGAGTATTTTCTGGTGCTACCAACGCACCTATAACATCATTTATTTTAGGGTTAGAGCTATTTGGTGCTCAAGGAATTGAATTTATGTTTATGACATGTGCTATAAGTTATTTATTTTCTGGTCATTCAGGTATATATATTTCTCAAAAAATTGGTACAAGTAAAAGCACGTTAATTACGGTTCCTAAAGAATCCACATTAGCCTATTATAGAAAAACTAAAAATGAAGAAACTCCAACTAAGGTATTAGACTAGTTCACCATTCCTATAATCAGAGAATGTAACATGGTGTGTAAGTCTAATGTGCAAGAAAAAAATAATTGTGTAATTAATAAATAATAAATTAAAACTGAAGTAATTTATTTATAACAATTACTTCAGTTAAAACTTATAGTCTCATTTTAGCTTATTCCCAATATAAAAATATGATAAGCAGCAAATAATGCCACTTTACCTACTGTATGTATCAACACACATTAAAAACAGAGCCATATTTTTATATTAATTCTAATAATTTTAATATTTCATTAGCTATTTTTCTTTCTTTACCAATATAAGGATATGAATGTATATGAATTGCAGGATTAAAGTTTAGTTCTATTATTCCATAGTCAGATGTTTCATCCTTATAATCTTTAATAATCATATCAACTCCACATATATTAGCACCAATTGCCTTTGAAGAATTTACTGCTATCTTTTTGAATCTTTCTGGAATATCATCAGTATAATCTATACTGTCCCCACCTGTACTTATGTTAGAATTTTCTCTTAAATAAATCACTTCATCTTTATTAGGTATATAATTTATATCTATATTGCTTTGCTTTAAAAATAACTCTACATTTTCATCTATTTGTATTTTTTCTAATGGAGTTATGTAACCTTTTCCTCTAAGTGGACTTAAATTTTTATCTTTAATCAATTCAGATATATTTTTAACTCCATCACCAACAACATTAGCTGGTACCCTGTGAAGTATACCTGCGACTTTATCTCCTATTACTAAAAATCTATACTCTTTTCCTTGTATAAACTCTTCAATTAGAACTGTATTATCATATTTAAATGCTATTTCTAATGCTTTGATTATATCTTCTTTTTTACCACCACTAGGGAAAATACTTATACCAATACCAAAATTTGTAGATTTAGGTTTTATTACTGCAGGAATATTAATAAATTTTTCTAATTCACTTATAGCATCTTTAATTGAATTAAACTCCATTCCCATTGGTACTCTAATCCCTGCTTTTCTTAGAACTTTTTTAGTAACTACCTTGTTTTCCATCATTAAAACAGATATGTAATTATCTTTAGATGTTTTAGTTGCTTGTTTTACATACTCAACTTTATCACCCTTTTTTAGCACTATAAAATTTTCACTTCTATCAATAATGTTTGTCTTTATTCCCCTCTTTATTGATTCCTTCATTAATATTTGTGTAGATAATTCTAAATCTTCATATCCAACTAATTTAAATCTATTTGAATAAGCATTATTTTTATATTCTTTAGCTAAATTAATATGTGCATTAACATAGCCTTCTTCTTTAACCTTATTAATAATTTTATAAGTATATGTTAATTTATAATCTTTAACCTTATCAATCATTGAATCTATTAAACTATCTTTTCCTAAAGATAATTCTTTATTTATTTCTTTAATTTGATTCAAAATATTCAATGCCCATTTTTCTTTAGAAATTACCTCACCATTTTTCTTTAGCTCAACATTATTTTGACCATATCTTGCTATTACCTTCTGATTATCGTATGCTTCTTCTTGCCAATTATCATATGATTCTTCTTCACTTATCAGTAAAAATAAATTAAACATTTGAAGAAAATGTAAGTCTTCAAGACTAATACCGCATTTATCAAATGGATTAATATCAATACTTCTATATTCTAAATAGTTAATTCCTTCATCTAATAATGAATTAAACAAATTATAATTATCTTTTGCCTTTAACCTTATAGAACTATATAGTTCCTTATGACTTTCAATTAAACCATCTTTTATAAATCCATTAATGCTTTCAACATAGCTATTAACTGAAGAATAGTTAGGAAATAACTCTATATTATTTTTATATCCACATTCACTATTTCTATATGACATTGCTCCATCATTAGAAAAAGCTCCTTGTGAAATCTTCTGAAGAGTATTCACACATTCTCCTGTATAACTCTCATGAACTATACCAGTTGCTCCCAAAAGATATAATAGTAACCATCTATAACGAAGATAGTTTCTTGTTACCTTTAAATATATATTATCTTTAAAACTTCTATAATTTCTTTCTTTACTAGTACTATCATATAGTTTCTTTATCATATCTTCATTAAATGAAAAATTGTAATGCACTCCAGATATTAATTGCTTTTTTCCACCATACTTTTTAATTAAATTCTCTCTATATTTCCTTGCTTCTTCACCCTTAGGAGATTTATTAAAACTTGCAATTGGTATTAATTTATCATCTGGTATTATGCAAGGCATAGATTGTGGCCAAATGTATTCATCCTTAATTTCAAGTGCAACAATATCATAAAGATTATTCAGAAAATTGTATGTTTCTTCACAAGTACCAAACACTGGTGTAATTAATTCAATTTGACTTTCTGAAAAATCAGTTGTTATATATGGATTAAGCATCTTATCTCCAAATATTTCTGGATGCTTTTTTAATGATAAATTTCCATATCTATCTACTCTTAATCCTTCCCTTTCTATTCCTACATTTCCTTTTAACAATTTACTACCTTTAAATAACTTTTTAAAAATTTCCAATATATTTATACCCCTTTCGTACTTGTATTATATATAAAATATAAGAAACTATTCCCTTGAAAATACTTGATAATGCTATACTCCACCAAATTCCATTTACTCCAATAAATTTAATCAAAATTAATGCCATAGGAATTCTTAATACCGTAAAAACTATACTAATGTATGCAGATATTTTAGGCTTTCCTATCCCTGTAAATAAGCCATTTGATACCATTTCGACTGTACTAAATATCTGTGAAACCGCCACTATTTGTAAATATAAACTAGCTATTAGAATAGTAACTTCATCTCTAATAAATATCTTTACTAATATACCTGGTATAAATGTGAATGCTAAAGCTGTTACTGTAGAATATATAATGCCTATTTTTAATGAACTCCTATATCCCTTAATAATTCTATAGAACTTCTTAGCCCCATAATTTTGACCTGCAAAACTTGCTATTGCTCCATTCAATCCCCCTATAACCATAAATGTTATAGATTCTATTTGAAGACCGATTTTCTGAGCTGCAATAGCATCAGAACCAAATATTGCTATAATTCTTGCAAGAATTATATTTACTAAAGTAAATAATATTCTTTGAAAGGACATTGGAAATCCTAACTTTATTATTTCTATTACTTTATCTTTTTCTATACCAATTTTAAAATCAAACTCAAATATGCCTTTACCCTTAACCTTAAATATTACAAACATAACAAAATTAGAAATTAGTGTTGCTATTGCTGCACCTATGACTCCTGTATCTAAGATATATATAAAAATAGGATCTAGTATTATATTTATAAGAACACCTAAAGCACTTATTTTTAATGCACTTTTATTATTGCCAAAACTATTTAGTATTCTAGTATATAAAATATTAAAAAAAGTAAAAAACATCATAGGGGCACTTATTGCTAAATACATATATGCATTAACTTCTACATCTGTATTATTTAGCTGTAAAAACCCAATAAATTGTCTGCCTAAAAATATTAAAGACAAAGCATAAATTATCCCTAATGCTAAATTTATTAAAATGCTAGCATTTATATAACTTTTTACGTCCTTATCATTTTTCTCTCCAATTGCATGAGATACCTTTATTCCTGTACCAATTACCACCAATGCATTTATAGAATATCCTAAACCTATAAAAAAACTTGAAGATCCTATACTTGCTACTGCATTACTCCCAAGTCCACCAACCCATATCATATCTATTAAGTTATATGCAAACTGCAACAATGAACTTCCCATTATAGGGATTGCTAATGTTAATATTACTTTTGCTACTTTTCCTTCAGTTAAATCAATTTTTTTCATTTTACCTCGCTCTTCTTTTCTAAGCATTTTTTATAAAATCTTTAAATAATTCAATCATATTAAATTGATCCCCTCTCATTTCTTCTGGATGCCATTGAACTCCTAAAACATATGAGCCTTCCTCTTTTTCAATTGCTTCTACTACTCCATCAGATGCCCATGCAATAGATCTAAATCCACTTGCAACTTCTCTTATCATCTGATGATGAAAAGAATTTACATATATATTATCCCCAAATATTTTATTTAAAGAAGATTTATTATTAATATTTATTGAATGTATTGGATGTATTGGATCTGTATTTTGCCAATGCTCATTATTTATATTAGGCGCATATTTCACATCTTGATATAAAGTTCCCCCAAAAGCTATATTAATTAATTGCATACCTCTGCATATACCTAAAACTGGTTTTTCTAATGATATAAATTCCTTTAATAAATCTATTTCAAACTGATCTCGCTCTGGAGATAATTCATCAATTTCACCACAAGGTTCCTCACCATATAAAAAAGGTGATATATCGCTTCCTCCAGTTAAAACTAGACCATCTAATTTTCTTGCTAAATCTGAAATATATTTTGTTTCTGTAATTGGTATTATAATTGGAATACCTCCAGCATCTGATATAGCTTTTACATATACATCTCCAACTATAACTCTCTTTTGTATCTTTCCTTTTGGATATTCTAATTCTACTAAATTCCCTGATATTCCTATAAGCTTATCCATCTTAACCACCTGATTTTAATTCTCCCTTTCAACATAGCTACTACTTTATAATATATCAATTTTTTTTGATTTGTTGACTAAAATTTTTTATTACTAGCTAGCTCTATAACATTATTATACATTAACGCCTAGAACATATCAAGTTTTTTTGATATGTGTTTTCACGCCCCCAATATTTTTTTGATTTTATACAAAATTTTATTACTTAACAATATCATTCATAACCTCTTTAGATAAATATTTTTCTAATTCCTCTTTATTAATACTATAGTGATTCCACTTACCACATCTCTCCATAGTTATAAGATTAGAATCTAGTAACATTTTTAAATGATATGACAATTTTGATTGAGGTATGTCAAAATGTTCAACCAAAGAACATACGCACATGCTATCTTTTTCACTTAATTTTTTAATTATATTTAATCTTGTGATATCAGATAAAGATTTAAATACACTTTCATACTTATTCATATCTATCTTCATTAATAACTCGCCTCACATAATTTAATAATTTAATAATTTAATAATTTAATTTCTATTTTAATGTTAACACTCTAAAATGTAAATATACTTTTTTATTCTTTAGGTTTTATTTCTTAATCTTCAAACAAAAATATAACTTAAGTTATCCTCATATTATTTATAAATACAAACTCTTAAAAAATAAAAAAGGGAGTTATCAAAATAAATTATTATATAAAAATATTTATTTAATAACTCCCAATATATTATAAATTATTAAGTTTTTAAATAAAATTTTACTATAAAACATACAAGTGACTTTTCATATTGAATTTTTATGCATTATGAAAAGTCACTTGTATCCTTAATCTATAAAATTTAATGATCACTAACCATATCAAATTTTCCTGCTTTATTATGAACAGACATTCTATCTATTAATTCTAAACATTGAGTACTCATTCCCATTAAATTAGTCTTAATTCCATTCTTATGGAATTTAATCACTACTTTATCTATACTATCAACTGCTGATTCATCCCAAATTCTAACTTTTGAAAGATCTATATCCACAGTTTCTACATCATCTATAAAATCAAAACTATTAATAAATTTTAAGGTAGATGCAAAAAATAGCTGTCCTTGCACTAAATATACTGTTTTTTTATCTTCATTTATTTTTTTAATACTAATTTCAGATATCTTATCTGCAAAGAATATAGAACTTAAAATTATTCCTATAATAACTCCATAAGCTAAATTATGTGTTAATAATACTGTTATAATTGTTGATATCATTACAAATGTATCTGATTTAGGTACTTTCCTTATTCGCTTTATTGACTCCCAGTTAAAAGTGCTTATTGATACAACAACCATAACTGCTCCTAATGCCACTACTGGTATTTGAGTTACAAATTTATTTAATACTATTACAGAAATTAACATCGCTGTTCCTGATGTAAGCGTTGATAATCTACCTCTTCCACCATAAGTTTGATTTATTATAGTTTGGCCAATCATTCCACACCCAGCTATTCCACCAAAAAATCCCGATACCATATTAGCTACTCCTTGACCTATGCACTCCCTATTCTTATCACTTGGCGTATCTGTTAAATCATCTACTAATTGAGCTGTTAATAATGATTCTACAATTCCTACCAATGAAAGAGAGATTGAATATGGTAATATTATTTTTATAGTTTCCATATTTATAGGTATA
>NZ_JAMQHY010000108.1:0-614 GCF_023845705.1 Clostridium sp. ZBS15 | reverse complement strand
TTTTCTTCTTTCCAACAAAAAATATTCTCTTTTTTTATATAATCTTTTTTGCCTTTTTTTTTCCCACATTTTTTTTTTTTTTTTTTTTTTCCATTTATTTTTATTTTAAAAATTTTTTTTTTTTCCTCCTCTTTTTTTCCCCCATTTTTTTTTTCACCAAATTGTAAAACAATTTTTGTTTTTTTTTTTTTTTTTTTTTTTTTTTTTAAAAAATTTTTTTTCCCTCAATTTTTTTTTTTTTTGGAGGTTTTTATTTTATTTTTTTTTTTTTTGTTTTTTTTTACTTTTAAAAATTAATATTTTTTTTAATTTTTTCCTCTTTTATAAAATTTTAATGTTTTTTTTTAAAAAATTTATTTTTTTTTAAATTTGTTTTTTTTTTTTTTTTTTTTTTTTCTTCTTTATATTATTTTTTTTTTTTTTATTTTAATCTAATTTTTGTTTTTTTTATTATTTTTTCCTCCCCTTTTTTTTTTTTAATATATTTTTTTTTTTTTTTTTTTTTTTTAATTACTTTATATTTTAAAAAATTCTTTTTTTCCCCTTATTAAAAAATTTTCAATTAACAAGAAACAATATTGTTTTAAAGCACCAGCTTTTTTTTTAAATTCTAT
>NZ_JAMQHY010000106.1:0-317 GCF_023845705.1 Clostridium sp. ZBS15 | reverse complement strand
TTTTCTAATGGAGTTCTGTACCCTTTTCCTCTAAGTGGATTTAAATTTTTATCTTTAACTAATTCAACTATATTTTTAACTCCACCCCCCATAACATTAGCTGGCACTCTATGAAGTATACCTGCCACTTTATCTCCAATTACTAAAAATCTATATTCTTTTCCTTGTATAAATTCTTCAATAAGAACTGTATTATCATTTTTAAAACCTATATTTAATGCTCTAATTATATCGTCTTTTGATCCACCATTAGGGAAAATACTTATTCCTATACCAAAATTAGTAGACTTAGGTTTTACTACTATTGGAGTATTGAT
>NZ_JAMQHY010000105.1:0-599 GCF_023845705.1 Clostridium sp. ZBS15 | reverse complement strand
ATTAAGACAAGCAGTAAATAATTTTATGTAAACATAAAGTTATTTACTGCTTTTTATATAAAAATTATATAATTTAAGAATATTTAAACCAAAATAAAGTATTGTAAAATTTTATCGATAAATTAAATAGAGAAAATAAGGGGGATAATTATGGAAGTAAATAATAAAGTGTATAGTGGATATATGAAGGATGTAAATCTTATTCAAAAGAAAAATGTTGAGAATAATACTCATAAAAACACTATAAAAAATGTTTATAATAATGCTGATAAATTAGAATTATCTAAAGATGTGAGAACGGCTGCTAGTAGAAGTAGGGCTATAATGGGACCTCAATTAGATAAGGGGACAGCTAGCAATACAACTGTTTATGTAGATAAATCAACATTTATGCAAATAACCAATTATTCAACAAACAATTCTGAATGCCAATGGGATGAACTTGGTATGGATGGGGAAAAAAGATGGGTTGTAATAAATGGTCAAAGATTTGAATGTCCGTTAAGTAAAGAAGAAAAAGAAGCTATTGAAAGAGCTTCAAAAACTATGCTTGATTATTTAATAGAAGCTGATGAAGATAAAAAAGAAAAAGAAGATAA
>NZ_JAMQHY010000104.1:0-259 GCF_023845705.1 Clostridium sp. ZBS15 | reverse complement strand
CCCCCAAAATCTCCCCTCTTCCCCTCCCCACCCCCCTCCCCCCCCAACCACCCCCCCCCCCCCCCCCCCCCCCCCCCCACTCCACCCCCCCCCCCCCCATCACCCCACCCCCCCCCCCCTCCCCCCCCCTATTCCAGCACTCCTTTTCTCCCCCCTCCTCCCACCCTCTCTCTCCCACTCTCTCTCCCCCTTCTCACTTCCCCTCCCCCGCACTCTTCCCCCCCCCCCCTCTCTCCCTTTTTTTTTTAAAGAACCCGCC
>NZ_JAMQHY010000103.1:0-701 GCF_023845705.1 Clostridium sp. ZBS15 | reverse complement strand
GCTGCTTCTCCTTCATATACGTAACCACATACTGTACAAACAAATTTTTTCATAATTTAATTCCCCCTGTTTTCTTTTAATTTATATACACACTCTTTAATTTTTTATTTGATTTTTTTCATTTATCTTTTGTTGTTTTTTTGTTTTATCTCTTCTACAGTTATTATTATATAATAATAATTATTACTTGTAAAGAGTTTTTTATAAAAAAATTTAAAATATTTTAATTAGCAATTTATATATATTGATATTCCTATATTAAAAAGGAACTTTGATAAGTTGAAAATTACTTTAAGGAATTTTTGTACTAAATATTCACTTTTAGTTCTCAATTCTATTTACTTTATTAAATTATATTTTATTTACCTCTCAGGTCTTAAAAATTTTATAAATTTCTAAAGAAAAATAACTAGCCTCCCACCACCCGCTTAGCCAAGTGGTTTTCTTTAACTCTAAAGCACATAATAAAATAGGTACTAGAAATTAAATTTCTAGTACCTATTTATAATAGAGTTTTGGGTTTAATGGATAATTATCAATATATTGAAATTTAAGTATTATGCAAAATATCTATCTAATAATCCTTTAAATGCTCTTCCATGTCTAGCTTCATCTTTACACATTTCGTGTACTGTATCATGGATTGCATCTAAATTTAATTGTTTAGCTAGTGTTGCTAAATCTTTCTTTCCTTGACATGC
>NZ_JAMQHY010000102.1:0-376 GCF_023845705.1 Clostridium sp. ZBS15 | reverse complement strand
TCCAATCTTTCTTCTCCCTTCTCGTCTGTTCCTATGTCGCTCCTGTTTGATTTCGTTGTTGTCTTGATCTATGGTTCTCTTATCCTTTCGTTTCTTGTCTGCCTTCTCTTCTTCTTCTTTTTTTTTTTTCTGTTTGTTTGTCAGTTGTTTTTGTTTTTCTTTTTCTTTGTTTTTTTTTTTTTTTTTTTTTTTTTTTTTTTTTTTTTTTTTTTTTTTTTTTTTTTTTTTTTTTTTTTTTTTTTTTTTTTTTTTTTTTTTTTTTTTTTTTTTTTTATGTTTTTGTTTTTTTTGTTTTTTTTTTTTTATTTTTTTTTTTTAAATTTTAACGGCCCCCCCCAAGACCCCCCCTCTTCCCCTCCCCGCCTCTCTCCCGATC
>NZ_JAMQHY010000101.1:787-3428 GCF_023845705.1 Clostridium sp. ZBS15 | reverse complement strand
GGGACTGGCCCTATGAAGCCCAGCAACCTACTTTTAAGGTTTAATAAATGATATTGAAATCAATATTAAAAGTTTACTTTAAAGGTGTGGTGCCAAATCCCGTTAGATAAGAAGTCTAATATAGTATGAGAATATTTAAAGCTTCACTATTGGGTGAAGCTTTTATTTTTTAATTCTTTAATAAATTATAAAATAAACTTAAAATATTTGTAAAAAATTAATTAAAGAATAAAAAGAATATATTTCCATCAATTGCCTAAGTATTTCTTTGACAAAAAGTTTGAAATGACAAAAGGAGGAAACATTTTATGAAGAAAAAAACAAGTATAACATCATTATTACCACTATTAGTATTTCTAATAGTATATGTGGGGGTATCAGTACTTGCAGGTGATATGTATGCAGTATCTGTAATTATTCCATTTTCAGCAGCAGCAGTAACAGCTCTAGCTATGAATAAAGATAAAAACTTAAATGAAAAATTAGAAATATTTTGTAAAGGATCAGGAGATAATAATGTCATTCTAATGATATTAATATTTATATTAGCTGGAGCATTTGCTCAAGTAGCTAAAGATATGGGTGCAGTAGATTCAACTGTAAATTTAGGATTATCAATTTTACCAAGTAGCTTGTTAACTGTAGGCTTATTTCTAATAGCATGCTTTATAGCTCTTTCTGTAGGTACTTCAATGGGAACAATAGTAGCATTAGTACCAATAGCTGTTGGAATAGCAGATAAAACAGGAGTATTAGTTGCAATATCAGTTGGGGCAGTTGTTAGTGGTGCTATGTTTGGAGATAACTTATCAATAATTTCAGATACAACTATAGCAGCAACAAGAACACAAGGTTGTGAAATGAGAGATAAATTTAAAATGAACTTTAAGATAGTTCTTCCAGCGGCAATAATAACTACAATTGTATTTGGAATATTAACAAGAAATGCAGCTACAACAGGTATAGAAGAATTACAATACAGCTTAGTTAAAATAATTCCATACATTGCAGTAATAGCATCATCATTAATGGGATTAAATGTTGTGGTAGTTTTATTTGCAGGAATAATCATTGCTGCAGGAATTGGGTTTATTTATGGCAGCTTTGATGTTATTGGTTTATGTAGTTCAATATCTACTGGAATATCAGGAATGAGCGAGTTAATAATTATATCATTATTAATAGCAGGAACAATTGCATTAATTAAAGAAAACGGTGGAATAGAGTACATATTAAATAAAGGATTAAAGAAGTTTAAGAATAAGAGAAATGCTGAACTTGGAATAGCCACTTTAGTAAGCTTAGTAGATGTATGTACTGCTAACAATACTATAGCAATAGTTACAGTAGGTCCAATAGCTAAAAATATTTCAGATGAATTTGATTTAGAACCTAAAAGAGTTGCAGGAATAATGGATATGTTTTCTTGTGTTTTTCAAGGAATAATCCCATATGGAGCTCAATTAATTTCAGCAGCTGGTTTAGCTGCAATATCACCTTTTGCTATAATGAAATATTTGTTTTATCCTTATTTAATGGGAATATGGGCATTAATATCAATATTTATATACCATAGTAATAAGATGCAAAAATTAAGAGATAAGAAAGTAGCTTAGATTATTTAAATAAATAAAACAAGTAGATGATAAAAGAATCATTTACTTGTTTTATTTTTTAGTTGAAAGTTATTTTGATAATAATAATATGCTATAATTGACTTATAATGTATTTTATTTGAATAAAACTAAAAATTATAATGAATATATATATTAAAAAAATATAAATTAAGGATGGATTTTGATAATGACAGGATTAACAATAACTTTTATTATAACAATAATATTAATTAGTGTTATATATTTACATATAAGGCGAAAAAATTCATTGTTAAGTAAAAGCTTTATTAGTATATATTTAATTTTTGCTCCACATATTGTTTTGATGGAGTATTTTTTTAGTACTCAAAGTAAAATTGGACAAGACAGTGGTATATATAAATGGATAATTTTAATTGAAATAGGTATTATCATTTTTTATATTTGGATTAAATTAAATACAGTAGTGAATATAAAAAAGGAAATAGTAAGTGTTAGATTAAAAATAATGATAGGTGGACGAAGTCTTATACTTTATGGATTATATCTTATATTCGTCCAAAGTATAATATACATAACTGTATTTAAAATAATATTTAAAGAACATATACCTAATAATATTTTTATAATAGATAGTATTATTACTGGACTAAGTATTATTTTACTAATTGCAAATGGGATTCTACGAATTTTATGTACTTCAAGAAGATTAAACATTATAAAAAGATTTATAATTGCTTTTTGGATTTGGATTCCAATTATAAATATTTTCATAATGCTTTATGCTTGTCATATTGCGAGAATTGAGTATGACCATGAATGTTATAAAGTAATTAGAGATGATGCACGTATTGATTCAAATATATGTAAAACTAAATATCCACTTGTATTAGTTCATGGAGTTGGATTTAGAGATTTAAAGTATATTAATTATTGGGGAAGAATACCCAAAGAATTAATTCGTAATGGGGCTACAGTTTATTATGGAAATCAAGAAGCCTGGGGAACAATTATATATAATGCACAAGATATTAAAAATAAAATTC
>NZ_JAMQHY010000101.1:0-584 GCF_023845705.1 Clostridium sp. ZBS15 | reverse complement strand
TTTTTATACAGCAAGTAGACAATTTTCAACGTATCATAGTAAAAAATTTAATGAAGAAGTAAAAGATGTAGATAAAGTTTATTATCAAAGTTATGCAAGTGTAGTAAAAAATGTATTTAGTGATTATGTAGTGGCTATTCCATATATTTTAGTAAAGTTAACTGAAGGTGAAAATGATGGATTAGTGGCAATAGATTCTGCTAAATGGGGTGAATTTAAAGGTGTATTGAAAAGTAAGTATAGACGTGGAATTTCTCATGGAGATATTATAGATTTAAGACGAGATGACTACAAAGGATTCGATGTAATAGAAAAATATGTAGAGATAGTATCAGATCTTAAAAATAAAGGGTTTTAAGGCCCTGTAAATAATTTTGTGGAAACTGAAAAAAATGAACTCCTCCTTGGAAATAATTAAGATAACAAATTATTACAAGAAGGAGTTTTTTTATATGGGAAATGTGTCGAAAGAATTATTATGAGAATACATAAAGGAGCAAAATTTTAGTAACGCTAATGAAATTTTAGTTGTACTTAAAGAAATGTTTAGAGACGTATTACAAGAATCATTAGAGGCTGAAATG
>NZ_JAMQHY010000100.1:0-386 GCF_023845705.1 Clostridium sp. ZBS15 | reverse complement strand
GTATATGAAGGAGAAGCAGCTCCAGAAAAATGTCCATTATGTGGAGTAGGTCCAGAAAAATTTGTAGAACAAAGTGGAGACTTAGCATTTGCAGATGAACATGTAATTGGAATAGGAAAAGATGTTGATCCAAGAATAGTAGAAGGATTACAAGCAAACTTTATGGGAGAATGCACAGAAGTAGGAATGTATCTTGCAATGTCAAGACAAGCAGATAGAGAAGGCTTCCCAGAAGTAGCAGAAGCATATAAGAGAATAGCATTTGAAGAAGCAGAACATGCAGCAAAATTCGCTGAATTATTAGGTGAAGTAGTAAATGCAGATACAAAGAAAAACTTACAATTAAGAGTAGATGCAGAACATGGAGCATGTCAAGGAAAGAAAGA
>NZ_JAMQHY010000099.1:0-224 GCF_023845705.1 Clostridium sp. ZBS15 | reverse complement strand
TAATTTCTGGAATAACTGGAAGGGTTAAAAATGATAAAGTTAAAAAAGGATTAAAATCTGCATTAACTCCTATTATACTTAAAGCTTGATTTAAAATTTTAAGTTGTTGTTGAACCTCTAAATAGCCATTCTCAGATATTAATCCTCCTATAGCAAGAGGTAATGATGCTATAATTTCTTTACCTGAAGCAATTGCAATTCCTCCATTCATCTTTTTAAGATGA